>CALXPX010000007.1 GCA_944390305.1 uncultured Clostridia bacterium | reverse complement strand
ATTTTATTATTCATAACTAAAAACCTCCTAAATAAATTTTAGGTTTCCCATTAATATACAATTTTTGTACGAACAAATGTATAAAACAAGTTGGGGAAAAGTTGGGGAAGAAATCCTCAAAAAATGTCACCAAAATACACAAATGTTTAAAAAACAAAAATCTTTGAAACTAGCATAAAATCAACAAAAACAACAAATTCCACAAATGTACAATTACCAGAAATTTACAACTCATAACCCGAAGGCCAAATAAGGAATATAAAAATAATTAAATATTATTTACTAGAAATTGCATTTAAAGCTATTTTATGGTATATATAATGTGTATTAAGGAGATGAAAAATGGATTTAACTTTAGATGTAGGAGAATATAAATTAAATGTAAGAGCTGCTGCTGTGATCATACATAATAATAAGATTTTAATGCATAAAAATGTAAATAAAGACCATTATGGATTAATTGGTGGAAGAGTAGAAATAGGTGAAAGCTCAGAGGAAACTGTTAAAAGAGAAATTAAAGAAGAGCTTAATAAAGAAATAGAAATTACAGGATATATATCTACAGTTGAAAATTTTTTTACTATGAATGGAAAGAAATATCATGAGATATTATTTATATATAAGGCAGAATTTAAAGATGAAGAAAATAAAAAACTAGAAGAAGTTTTAGAAAACAAGGAAGGAAAAGATTATTTAAAATATTATTGGATAGATTTAGACAAAATAGATACATATAAGATTATGCCAGAGATACTAAAAGAAATATTGAAAGTAAAAAAATATCCATTGCACGAAATTTTTAAAAAGTAAATAAATATAAATTAAGGAGAAAGTATTATGGATTGGAATAAAGTATGGAGTAAAAAATATCCAATATTAAAAGAATATGAAAAAACAGTAGATACGATTAAATATAGTAAACAGATAAATAATATGATAGAAGACTTAAAAAATGAATATAATCTTAATACTGAAGATGCTATGCTTGTATTAAAAGATATATTATATAAAGAATATCTAAAGATGAAATAAAGGAGTTAGATAAAATGAGTATAAATGTTAATTGTAATAATAGTATAAAAATAATAGGAAGTAAAATTATATATATAGATCCTTTTAAAATAGATGAAAATTTTCATGATGCAGACTATATATTTTGCACACATTCACATTATGATCATTTTTCAAGGGAAGATATAAATAAAATATTAAAAGATACAACTAAAATTATAACTGTTGAAAGTGCAAAAGAAGATGCAGAAAAATTAGTAAAAGAAGAAAATGTAATGACTGTATTACCTGGTAATAGTTATAAAATTAATGATATTGAATTTGAAACCACATATGCGTATAATGAAAATAAACCGTTTCATCCAAAAGAAAATAATTGGGTAGGCTTTATAATAAACTTAGATGGAACTAAATATTTTATTGCAGGAGATACAGATAATATTAAGGAGCTGCAAGATGTTAAGGCTGATGTTGCCTTTATACCTGTAGGCGGAACGTATACTATGAATTATGAAGAAGCATCTAAATTAGCAAATAAAATAGATGTAAAAACAATAGTTCCAACACATTATGGTAGTGTGGTAGGAAAAAAAGAAGATGGAGAAAAATTTAAAAAATTAGTAGTAAATAAAGAAGTTAGATTATTTAATATAAGCAAAGGAGAATAAAATGGTTAGAGTTTTATTTGTATGTTTAGGAAATATATGCAGGTCTCCTATGGCAGAGGCTATTTTTAGATATTTAGTAGATAAACAAGATCTATCTTCATATATTTCAGTTACATCTGCAGGAACAACTTTTGAAACTTTTGGACAAGACATGCATATAGAAGCAAAAGAAAAATTAGATGAAAATAATATACCATATAAAAAGCATAAAGCCAAAAGATTATTACCAGGAACTTATAATAATTTTGACTACATTATAGGAATGGATGAAAGTAATGTAAATAATATTATTAAAATGCTAAAAGGAGATCCAGATAAAAAAGTATATAAATTATTAGACTTTACAAAAACTCCTAGAGATATTGCAGATCCATGGTATACTGGAAATTTCACTAAAGCATATGATGATATATTACAAGGTTGCAAAGCTTTATTAGATAGTATAATAAAAAAGTATAAAATTGAAACAAATGAGGAAGAATTAAATAAAGAAGAAATTTTAGAAAAAATAGATGATAATATATATAAATTTACTCAAACTTCACCAAATAAAGAAAAAATTACAGAATACCTAGCTATTGCAGGTAGATTGTTAGAAATAAAAACTTCTATTTCCGCTTTTGAAAATAGTGAAATGACAGATGAAGAAATAATGCCAAGTTTAAAAAAATATAAAAAACAAATAGATGAGTTTTTATTTAGATTTAAGAGTAAATAGAAAATATATGGAGTAAAAAATGATAAATATAAAGCAAGACTTAATGGCACTTAAAGATGAAAAATATAGAGAATTTCAAAGTATGTTATGCCCTGGCACAAGTAATATAATTGGGATAAGAATGCCAGTCCTTAGAAAGTATGCTAAAAAGATTAAGGAAGAAGTTGATATAAATTCTATACCTAATGACTATTATGAAGAAATAATGCTTAAAGGAATGTTAATAGGGATGCAAAAAGAATTAGACTTTGAAAAAATAAAAAATTACATTCCACTTATTAATAATTGGGCAATATGTGATGTATTTTGCGGTGGGCTTAAAAAAGTAAAAAAGAACAAAGATAAAATGTGGGACTTTTTGATGAAGTATATATATTCTAATGAAGAATTTGAAGTAAGATTTGCAGTTGTAATTATTTTAGATTATTACATAGAAGAAGAATATATAGAAAGAGTATTTAATATATTAAAAAAAGTAAAACATGATGGATACTATGCTAAAATGGCAGTTGCTTGGGCATATTCTTTATGCTTTATAAAATTTTTTGATAAAACTAAAAAAGAATTTGAAAATATAAAAAAAGATAATCCAGATAAATTTATATTTAATAAATCAATACAAAAAGCTATAGAATCATATAGAATAAGTGAAGAAAATAAAAATATGTTAAGAAAAATGAAAATATCCTAATAAAGGTATAAATTATCCACAAACCGGAAACAATATGTGTAAAACATGTTACGGGGAGTGGAGTTTTTTGTATGTATCGATTATTAAGTACAAAAGAAACAGTACTAGATAAAAAACAATTAAAAGAATATTTAACCAAATTAGCATCTGATAATGTAATTAAAGAAACATCAGATATTAATACTTATCCAATACCTAGGGTCTTGGATAATTTTAAGTATATATCATTAATATATACTTTATTAAATGAACATGTAAAATTAGAGATACCTATTCACCCTGCAGGAGAATGGCTACTAGATAATTATTATCTGATTGAAAATACAGTAAGAATTTTACAAAAAGATTTAAGTAAGGAAAAATATAAAAAATTCCCAAGAATAGCTACAGGAAATTTTGCGGGATTTGCAAGAATATTTGTGTTAGCTAACGAAATCGTAATGAATACTGATGGTAGAATTGATGAAGAAGAATTAAAAGAGTATTTAATGGCATATCAAGCGCAAAAAAATCTTTTTATGGAAGAAATTTGGAATCTGGGTCTTTTTTTAGAAATTTCTATTATTGAGGAAATTAGAGGAATCGCAGAAAAAATTTTTTCTTCACAAATGCAAAAATATAAAGTTGAAAATATTGTAGAAAGAATAATTGAAAATAAAGATATAAGAAAAATAAAATTAGATGTAGATTTGTATCCTTTTATAGAATATATGTCTTATAGACTTAGAGTTTATGGAAAAAAAGGAAATGCATATTTAGAGATATTAGAAGAACAAGTAAAAAAACATGGAATGACCGTTACAGATGTAATAAATAAAGAACATTTTGATATTGCTTTAAAAAGAGTATCAATGAAAAATTGCATATCAAGTATAAAGAAAATATCTAGAATGGATATATTAGATATTTTTGAAAATGTTAGTATTGTAGAAAAAATATTAGAAGAAGATGAAGTATATAAAAAGATGGACTATCAGACAAAAGCATTATATAGATCTGAAATACAGAAATTAGCAAAGAAGACACATTCATCTGAGGTATATATTGCAAATAAGTGTTTAGAACTTACAAAAGGTAAAAGTAAAAAAGAATCTCATATAGGATACTATATAATTGCAGATGGCAGGCAAAAATTATTAAATGATTTATTGAATAGGAAGGTATTTAAGCTTAAGAATACTACTAAAGCAAAATTATATATTTTTTCTATATACTTTTTTACAATTTTATTTACTTTACTTATAGCTACGAAATCATGGATTATAGCTATTTTAAGTTTCATACCGATGCAGAATGTAGTTACACAATTTATACAATATATACTTAGTAAAATTATAAAACCAAAACCTATTCCTAAAATAGATTTTGAGGAAACGGGTATTCCAAAAGAATATACAACAATGTGTGTTATACCTGTTTTATTAAAAAATACAGATGATGTAGAAAAAATGATGAAAAAACTTGAAGTTTATTATTTGGCTAACAAAGGACCTAATTTGTATTTTACATTACTTGGAGATTGTAGTAGTGAAAAAATAGAAACTAAGGAAAAAGATATTTTGATAATAAATAAGGGAAAAGAATATGTAGAAAAACTAAATAAAAAATATGGAGGAATTTTTAATTTTATATACAGAAAAAGAGAATGGTGTAGTAGTGAAAGATGTTACATGGGTTGGGAAAGAAAAAGAGGCTTGCTAAATCAATTAAATGAATTTTTACTTACAGGAAAAGATAATTTTTTAGTAAATACATGTAAAAATCTTCCTAAAATAAAATATATTATAACTTTAGATAGTGATACTAAACTAGTGTTAGGAACTGCGGAAAAATTAGTTGGAGCAATGGCACATATTTTAAATAAACCAGAAGTTAATAAAATAACAAATACAGTTTGCAGTGGACATGCTTTAATTCAACCAAGAATAGGTGTTAATATTTTAGATGAAAGAAGAAATATATTTACTAGACTTTTTTCAGCAGAAGGAGGTACAGATCTTTATACAAATGCAATATCAGATGTTTATCAAGATAATTTCGATGAAGGAATTTATACAGGAAAAGGAATATATGATTTAGATGTATTTAATGAAGTTTTAAAAGATGTTATACCAGAAAATACAGTTCTTAGTCATGATCTATTAGAAGGTAGCTTTTTAAGGTGTGGTTTAGCTTCAGATATTGTGCTTATGGATGGATATCCATCGAATTATTTAGCATATAAAATAAGAAAACATAGATGGATAAGGGGAGATGTACAAGTACTTCCTTGGATAAAATCTACACTTAATGCTTTATCTAAATATAAAATATTAGATAATATAGTAAGAGATTTAAAAGAGCTTTTTATACTTTTAATTATTATAAGTATATTACTGATGACATTTATGACAAATAAAAATGTTACATGTTTTATTATATTAGCATTATTTTTTATAGCCTTTCCAACTATTTTAAAATTAATTGAAATGCTATTAAATGCTAATAGTAATAAACAAGAACTAATTGCTAAAAAGTTTTCAAAATTTCAAATCTGTATTTATAAGTTTTTAATAGAACTAAGTATATTACCAGATATGGCATATTTAGAGATAAATGCATTCATAAAAAGTATATATAGAATGAAAATATCACATAATTTCATGCTTGAATGGACTACTGCAGAGGAGGCCGAAAGAAATAAAAAAGAAGAAATAAAAGATTATTACTTGTCTATGATAGTAAATCCAATATTAGGAATAATATTTTTAAGTGCAAATCTGGTATTTTGGATTTTAGGAATTATGTGGATTTTAGCACCATGGTTTATGCATGAATTTAGTAAAAAAATAGAAGAGACAAATAAAGGAATTTTATTAGATAAAGATAAAGAATTTTTATTAAAAGAAGCAAATAAAACTTGGCAATTTTTTAAAGATAATGTAGTAAATTCTTTACCATCAGATAATTATCAAGGGGATAGAAAAAGAAAAATTGCACCAATTACTTCTCCTACTAATATAGGATTATATATACTATCTACTGTAGCTGCATATGATTTGAAGTTTGAAGATCTGCCATCTACAATAGATAGATTAACAAGTACTATAGAAGTAGTAGAAAATTTAACAAAATGGAATGGACATTTATATAACTGGTATAATATTTATACATTAGAACCAGTAAAGCCAATGTATATTTCTTCTGTAGATAGTGGTAATTTTGTCGGATATCTTTATACAGTAAAACAATTTTTACTAGAAAAGAACGTAGAGCAATATGATTTAGTAAAAAAGATTGATAATATTATAAAAAATACTGATTTTAGTAAGTTGTATAATCCAAAGATAGGATTATTTTCTATAGGATACAATGCCCAAGATAATATACTTACAGATTCATATTATGATTTATTAGCAACTGAAGCTAGACAGACAAGTATAGTTGCTATTGCTAAAAAAGATGTTCCAAGTAAACATTGGAATAATTTAAGTAGGACTCTTACTAAAATGGGATTATATAAGGGATTAGTTTCTTGGGGAGGAACTGCATTTGAATATTTAATGCCAAATGTAAACATTCCTTCGTATCCAACCACTCTTTTAGATGAATCTTGCTTGTTCTCTATACTAAGTCAAAAGAAATATGCTAAGAAATTAGGCATACCTTGGGGAATTTCTGAATCTGCATACAATAATAAAGACTTTAAGGGAAATTATCAATATAAAACATTTGGTGTACCTTGGCTTGGATTAAAAAGAGGGCTAGAGGCAGAAGTTGTTGTAAGCCCATATGCTACAGCATTGTCTTTAATGTTTTATCCAGAAGAAGCGGTTCAAAATTTAAAGGTTTTGGCTAAAAATGGCGTTGTTGGTAAGTATGGTTTTTATGAATCAATAGACTATAAACCTAAAATGGCAGTTAATAAAACATTTATGGCTCACCACCAGGGATTAATTTTTACATCTATAGATAATTTATTTAATAATAAAATTTTTCAAGAAAGATTTATGAGAAATCCTGAAATGGAAGGAGTGGAAATTTTGTTAGAAGAAAGAATGCCAGATAATGTTATAACTACAAAGGAGAAAAAAGAAAAAGTAGAGAAAATTAAGTATAAAGATTATAATGAATATACTCAAAGAACATCGGGAACAAATGTGCTTGCAAATGGAAAGTATACAATTGTTATGAAAGATGATGGAAGTAGTTATAGTAAGTATGGAAATAATATAATAAGTGATAATATGCATATTTATATAAAAGACGTAAATTCTAAAAAGGTCTTTGATGCAATAGGAAAAGATGTAAAAGTAATATTTACACCTTCTGAAAATAAATTAATTATGCAAGATGGTAATATAACTATAATTGTAAAAGTTACAATCGTACCAAATTTACCTATAGAAGTTAGAAGTATAGAAATAAAAAATACAGGTACTACAGATTTAACATTGGAAGTAACAAGTTATATGGACTTACTATTGGCAAGTTTTGAAGGATTTTATGCTCATCCTACTTTTAACAAAATGTTTATAGATTATGAAAAAATAGATGAAGGTATTATTTATACTAGAAGAACAAGGGAAGATAAAAAGCAAAGCAGTTTTTTTGCAACAAATTTAGTTTTTGACGACGGAGATATGGAGTTTGAAATAGATAAAGAAAAATTTGTATCAAGAGGAAATTTAGGTATGCCAGATGCAATTGTAAATTCAACTCAGCTTTCTAAAAAAGTTGCAACTACTGTTCAGCCAATTATTGCAATGAGAAGAATAGTAAATGTAAAACCAGATGAATTAAAAACACTTTATTTGATAAATGCAGCAGGAGATAGCAAAGAAGAAGCTACGCAAAATTTAAAAGAATATATTAATTCTGAAAGTTTAAATAGAATATTTGAAATTGCAAAAGGACATACAGATGCAGAAACCAGGTATTTAAGAATAAAAGGGCAAGATATAGATATATATCAAAAAATGTTAGAAAAGCTTTTATATCCAGAATATAAAAATAAAGTAAATAATTTTGAGCAAGACTTTTCTAATGAAAAAATATGGAAATATGGAATATCTGGAGATAATCCTATACTTCTTGTAAAAATACGAGATAAGAATGATATTTATTTAATAGAAGAAGTTATGAAAGCTAAAGAATATTTTGATATAAAAAATATATTAGTAGATATTGTAGTTATTACAGAAGAAGATATAAAAGTGCAAAATGTGAAAATATTAAATAACATTTCCAGAGAAGATAAAAGGGTACTAGAAGCGAGAGCAAATTTAATTATTGATTCAAAACTAGGGGCACTGTTTGTACAAATTAATGAGGAATCAAAAAAAGAATTAAAGAAAGAAGATGAAAATCTATGTATAAAAACAAATGAAACAGCAGAAATTATTTCAAGCGAAAAATCTCTTTTAGAAAATATGGATTTATTATATTATAATGGATATGGTGGATTTACTAAAGATGGCATGGAATATGTAATAATGGTAAATAAAAATAAAAAGACTCCTTCTGTTTGGTGTAATATTATGGCAAATGAAAAATTTGGAACATTAGTTACAGAATCTTTAGGTGGATATACTTGGTATAAAAATAGTAAAATGAATAGAATTACAGAATTCTCAAATGATGCATTACTAGATAAACCTTCAGAATCTATATTTATAAAAGATGAAAATAAAATTTGGTCTATAGGAGCAAGTCCTAAACCTGACGAAAAAAATTATTATATTTATTATGGATTTGGATATTCTAGGTTTGAACATAATAGTAATGATATAGAACAAAAACTAAATATATTTATACCTAAGGAAGATAGTTTGAAAATTAGTCTACTGAAGTTGAAAAATACTGGACTTGCCAAAAAAAGTATAAAGATCATATATGATGTAGATTTCATATTAGGTGAAAAAAAGAATAGATTTATAAATTATATATATAAAGAAAATTTAAATATGGTATTATTAAAAAATAACTTAAATCCTAATTATTACACATATATTATAAGTAGTGAAAAAATAAATATAAAAGATGATAAAATTATTTTAGATGTAGAGATAGACTCTTTAGAGGCAAAAGAAATTAGTATTATTTTGGGATGTGAAGAAACAGAATTAAGGTGTATTGAAATAGGAAATAAATATTTGGGCAGTGAAAAAGAAGCATTAGAGGATGTAAAAAAATATTGGAAGGAAAAAGTAAAAATTATAGAAGCTAGTACTCCTCTAGATTCATTTAATGTTCTTCAAAATGGATGGCTAGTATATCAAAGTATTGTATCAAGAATACTAGGCAAAACGGGATTTTATCAATCAGGAGGAGCTATTGGGTATAGAGATCAACTTCAAGATGCGATGAATATGAAGTATATAGATCCAGGAATATTAAAAAATCAAATACTTTTACATGCAAAGCATCAATTTATAGAAGGGGATGTAGAACACTGGTGGCACAATGATTCTTTACTTGGTATAAGAGCTAGATATTCTGATGATTTGTTGTGGTTGCCTTATGCAGTTATAACTTATATAGAATTTACTGGAGATTATTCAATACTTAATGAAAATGCTGAATATGTATCTGGAAGAGTTCTTAATGAAAATGAACATGATTATATGGATGTATTTTTACCATCAGATAAAATAGAGAGTATTTATCATCACTGTATGAGAGCAATTAATAAATCATTAGATTTTAAAGATTTTCCTAAAATTCAAGGTGGAGATTGGAATGATGGAATGAATAAAGTTGGAGAAAAAGGAATAGGAGAAAGTGTATGGCTTGGATTTTTCTTATACAGTATACTAATAAAATTTGCTGAGTTTTCAAAACATGTAACAAGATTTGCAAATAAAGAAACGGCTATTGTATTAAATGAACAAAATAAAAATGTAGATGTAAAAACAATCGGATCAGATGAAAAAAGTGATGAATATGAAAGGCTTATGGAAATTGCAGAAAGATTAAAAAGAAATCTAAATACTATAGGATGGGATGGTAGATGGTATAAAAGGGCAGTTGCAGATGATGGAAAAGTTTTAGGAAGTATTAATAATAAAGAATGTAAAATAGATGGAATTTCACAAAGTTGGTCAGTAATTTCAGGTGCAGGAGATAATGATAAAAAATATATAGCGATGGAGAGCGTAGAAAAATATTTAGTAGACAAGGAAAATAATTTGATAAAACTCTTAACACCACCATTTGAAAATGAAGAATTTAAGCCAGGGTATATTGCATCATATGCACCTGGTATGAGAGAAAATGGTGGACAGTATACTCATTCGGCTATTTGGTGTGCAATAGCTGAAGCTATTTTAAAACGAAATGACAAGATGTTTGAAATGTATAAAATGATAAATCCAATAGAGCATTCAAGAACAGAAGAGTTAGCGATAAAATATAAAGTAGAACCTTATGCTGTAGAAGCAGATATTTATACAGCAGATAATTTAGCAGGAAGAGGAGGATGGACTTGGTATACAGGATCTAGTGGATGGATGTATACTCTGCAAGTAGAGTATATTTTAGGATTAAAAATAAACCATGGAATATTAAAAATTGAACCTTGCATTCCAAAAGAATGGGAAAACTTTGAAGTAAAATTCAGATGGAAAAATGCTATATATGATATAAAATATGAAAGGAATAAAGAAATTAAAGAGAATGAATATGATGAAAATAATATAGAAATGATATTTGAAAATAAGAAAGTAGATGAAATTAAATTAGACAAAAATGGAAGCTTTAATATAACAGTAAAATATTAAAATCTCTCAATTAGGTATTGCCTAATTGAGGATTTTTTTGCACTTAAATATTGATAATTTCTCCCTAGTGTGGTATAAATATACTATAGTAAAAGGAAAGGTGGGACTTTTGTGCAAAATACCATGGAAAATGTAAATAAATATGAAGATGTTAAAAAGAAAATATTAATAGTAGATGATGAAAAATCAATTTCAGATTTGCTAGTATTTAATTTAGAAAAAGAAGGATATAAAACAATAACAGCAGGAGATGGGGAAGAAGCAGTGGAATTTGCTTTGACGCAAAAGCCTGACTTAATATTATTAGATATTATGCTACCAAAAGCAGATGGACTTACTGTATGTAAAAAAATAAGACAAACATTAAGTAAAACACCAATTATAATGCTTTCTGCAAAGGGTGAAGAAATAGATAAAATTTTAGGATTAGAAATTGGTGCAGATGATTACATGACAAAACCTTTTAGTGTAAGAGAGCTTATAGCAAGAGTAAAGGCTAATTTACGAAAAGTAGAACAAAACGAGCAAGATTTACTTAGTCCAATAACAAGAGGCAACAAAATAGTAGTAGGTGACTTAAGTTTAGACTTGGATAAATTTGAAGTAGAAGTTAGAGGACAAACAGTAACAGATCTTACAAGAAGAGAATTTGAAGTTTTAAGATATCTTGCACAAAAACCAGGACAAGTTGTTACTCGTGAAGATTTACTTGAAAAGGTATGGGGATATGAGTACTATGGTGATATAAGGACAGTAGATGTAACAATAAGAAGGATAAGAGAGAAAATAGAAAAAAACACTGCAAATCCTAAAATATTAATTACAAAAAGAGGAGTAGGATATTATATAGAATCTAAGTAATTGGAGGCATATTGTGAAAAATTTTCAAATGAAAATTATACTATCTATTTTTATTGTTGGTATAAGCATAATAAGTTTTATGGGAATATACTTTTCTAATATTTTGCTTAGAGTAAATCCAATGCAGTATGTTGACAATGTCAGGAATATAACTATAATTTTACTTTTATTATTCTCTGCTTTTACAATAGTTATAGCTATAATAGAGGTAAAAAAATATATAGAACCTATGTCAAAAATGCTAAAAGGAGCTAAAAAAGCAGTCTTTAGTACAGATATAAATAATATAGATATTAATGCTCCAGAAGATGAGCTTACAGAATCTGTAAATGAAATAATTAAAGAGTTAAAACAGAATTTAAAAGATTCTAATAGTGAAAGAAAACAAAAAGAAACCATATTAGAGCATATGACAGATGGAGTTATAACATTTAATATGGATGGAAAAGTTACATATATAAATCCAGCGGCAAAAAAGATGTTGGAACTTAAAGAAAACAATAACACTTTTAAAGATATATTTGAAAAATATCCAGACATAAATATGGAGAAAATAATATATTTAGACAGTTGGACATCTTCTGAAAAAAAGATAGAAAATGCACAAGGTTCAATGAATTTATTTTTTATACCATTTAGAGATGAAGTAGATATGCCTGCTGGAGTAATGGTAGTTATACAAGATATTACTGAACATGTAAAATTAGATAATATGAGAAAAGAATTTGTTGCTGATGTATCGCATGAATTAAAAACACCAATAACGTCTATAAAAGGTTATTCGGAAACTCTTTTAGATGGTGGATGTGATAAAGAAACTGAAAGCCATTTTTTAAATGTAATTAATGATAATGCAGACAGAATGGAAAAATTAGTACAAGATTTACTTACTCTTTCTAAGTATGATAGTGATAGAATAAGTAATAAACCTAAAGAATTTGATTTAGGAGAACTTGCTAAATTATGCAAAGAGAAATTCGAGATAGAAATAAAAAGAAAAAATCAGAAGGTACAATGTTTCGTAACTGCTGACGTTCCAATGGTATTTGCAGATAGGGATGGAGTAGAAAGAGTAATATTAAATATTTTAAGTAATAGTATAAAATATACACCGGATGGTGGTAAAGTAGATATTTATGTTGGATATGTGCATAATGATGCTTACATAAAAATAAAAGATACAGGTATAGGAATCCCTAAAGAAGATTTAGAAAGAATTTTTGAAAGATTTTATAGAGTAGATAAGGCACGTTCAAGAAAGCTAGGAGGAACAGGTTTAGGTCTTTCAATAGCAAAGGAAATAATGGAAAAGAATGGTGGAAGTATTACTATTAAAAGTAAAGTTAATGAGGGTACAGAAGTTACAATAAAAATACCTGTTAAGAAATAGAGGAAAAAGATGAGTGATAGACTAAAAAATATTTTAGAATGGATATATTGTTTTATAATTGCTATTGTTATAGCAATTCTTATAAAGTATTTTGTAGGTACTCCAACTATAGTAAAACAGACATCAATGTTTCCTACGTTACAGCAAAACGATAGATTAATTTTAAATAGACTGCCAAGGACAATGAAAAAAATGCCACAAAGAGGAGATATTATTACATTTGAAGCACCTAGCAATAATGCCGATGAATTAACTGCAAGTGAAGTACAAAATCCTATTGCAAAATACGAAAATGAACCTACAAATATATGGGAAAAATTCACATATCATGTTTTAGAAATAGGAAAAGATAGTTACATAAAAAGAGTAATTGCTCTTCCAGGGGACCATGTAGAATTAAAAAATGGAAAAGTGTATTTAAATGGATCTGAATTAGATGAACCATATTTAACTGATGATGTAATAACAAATCCTGTAGGAGCATTAAAGGATTTTGTTGTACCAGATAATTGTGTTTTTGCAATGGGAGACAACAGAGAATATTCAAAAGATTGTAGAGCTTTTGGGTGTATACCTTTAGAAAAAATAGAAAGTAAAGTAGTTATAAGATTCTGGCCATTAAATAAATTTGGTACAGTAGATTAGGAGAAAAAGTTGTTTGAAAATATAATAGGAAATGATAATGTAAAAGAATCTTTAATAAAAGCAGTAAATTCAAATACTGTATCTCATAGCTATTTATTTACTGGAAAATCAGGAATTGGTAAAAAGATTTTTGCTAAAGAATTAGCAAAAAAAGTAATGTGCTTAGGTAAAGATAATTGTGAGTCATGTATAAAATTTAATGCGAATAGTAATCCTGATTTTCAAATTATAATTCCAGATGGAAAGGCTATAAAAATAGATCAAATTCGTAATTTGCAATCAAAAATAGTTGAAAAGCCAATTATATCAAATAAGAAAGTATATATAATAGATAATGCAGATACAATGACAGAAGAAAGTCAAAATTGCCTTTTAAAGACTTTAGAAGAACCTCCAGAATATGCTATGATAATATTAATTGCTTCAAATGAAAATAGAATTCTGCAAACAATAAAATCTAGATGTATTATTATTAAGTTTGAAGATTTGACAGATAGGCAAATATCTAATTTTTTGCATTTAGATAATAAAGAATTAGTTAAGTTATGTGGTGGTAGTCTGGAAAATGCAGCTAAAATCGAAGAAAATAAAGATATATATATAAGATTAAAGCAAATGACGGATGATTTACAAAAAGGGAGCTTAATAGATGCTTTATCTAATAATATTTTGTATTCTTTAAAAGATAATATTTTAGAGATGTTAGATTATTTAAATGTTATATTTTTTGAAAAGAGCAAAGAAAATATAAAAGCTTCTAAAGCTATTAGTATAATAGAAAAAACAAAAGAGAAATTAATTGCAAATAACAATTTTGATATGTCAATAGATTACATGATTATACATATTTGGGAGGAATTTCATGGTAAAAGTAGTAGGCGTTAAATTTAGAAAACCTGGCAAAATATATTTTTTCAATCCTTTAGATTTAGATATAAAAAATGGTGATAATGTTATAGTGGAAACTACACTGGGACAAGAATATGGTATTGTAGTAGTAAATCCTAGAGAATTACCAGAAGAAAAAATAGAAAAAGATCTAAAAAAGATTATAAGAATAGCAAATAAAGAAGATAAGAAGCACCAAGAAGAAAATGTAAAAAATGAAAAAAAAGCATTTGATACATGTCTAAAGAAAATTAAAGAACATAAACTAAAAATGAATTTAGTAGAAGCAAGATATGTATTTGATAATTCTAAATTACTTTTTTATTTTACTGCTGATGGAAGAATAGATTTTAGAGACTTAGTAAAAGATTTAGCAGGAATATTTAGAACAAGAATTGAGCTTAGACAAATTGGAGTTAGAGATGAAATAAAAAGAATGGGCGGAAATGGCATTTGTGGTAGAGAATTATGCTGTTGTTCATTTTTAAATAATTTTGATACGGTATCTATAAAAATGGCAAAAGAGCAAAATTTATCTTTAAATGCGGCTAAAATAACAGGTAATTGTGGAAGACTGATGTGCTGCTTAAGGTATGAACAAAATGTATATGAAGATAAGATGAAAAAGCTACCTAATATAGGGGCATTGGTTAGTACAGAAGATGGAGAAGGAGTAGTAGAAGGTATAGAAGTTTTAAATGAAATATTAAAAGTAAAATTAAAAGATGAGGAAGAGAATTATTATTATAAAAAATTTAATAGCTCAGATGTGAAAGTCTTAAAAGAAGGCAAAAAAGAGATACAAGAAGATTTAGATGAAGAAGAATTAAAAGAATTAGAAGAAATGGAAAAAATGGATGAATTAGATAAAAAGAATTCAAATGATGAAGATATCTAATCATTAATAAAATATATGAAAGGTGGTGATTATATGGCATATAAAATTTCAGATGCATGTGTACAATGTGGAGCTTGTGCTGCTTCTTGTCCTGTAGAATGCATTTCTCAAGGAGAAAATCAATATGTGATTGACAAAAGCAAATGTATTGAATGCGGTCAATGTGCTTCAATTTGCCCAGTTGGTGCACCAACAATAGATGAGTAAATAAAATTAAAGAGATTGCAATAGTAATCTCTTATTTATTTAAAATGAAAGGGAGAAAAATGAAAAAAAGTGTAATAATATCAATTGTATTAGTTATTTTAGTCTCATTAACTATTTTTATAATATTAGGAGTAAGTACTTATAATATATTAACAAAGGATAGAAAAATTGAGGCTATAAATGAAAGATTATCAGAAGAATATCCAGGTTTTACGGAAATTGCCACATATTCATTTGGAGGCGGAGAGTCAGAAAATAGTGGAAAAATGATGATCGCAAAAAGCAGAGAAAAATTTGTTGTAGCAAAAGCATATACTGAAAATTTACTATCATCTGATTTAAAATATTTATCATATGAATATACATTTAATAATAATAAGATTGTATCAAATTTGATTCCTGATGCGGTATATATATATGATGAAAATGATGTATCTAATTCTATTGTCATGATTTTGAAAGGAAATACATGGGAAGATATGAATATATATAAAGAGAAGATTTTGGAATTAATAAATCAATTAGATACTAAAGAATATTTTTCTTTATATATTTTTTTATCACCAGATACGGTCATTAATACAGATTTACATAAAGCTTTATTGCTAAGAAATTATATGATTTATGATAGAGAATATACTCTAAAAAATGCAAATTTTTTAAATAATAGATTTTTTATAGATAGAAATGATAATGAAGAAAAGACCGATATTTTCTGGGAAAATCAATTCGATAAAGAATTAAATAGATTAAATTAAAATAAAAAAATTAAAAAACTATTGACAAATTTAAAAATGATTGCTAAAATGAGTGCATGTAAATCCTATGTTATATATATAGAATTTACTCAAGGTTTCAAGCTTTTTCATTTGGGGGCCCTTAGGGGTCTCTTTTTATTTTGTAATTTTTTTTATTTATATAAATAAAATTGATAACAAATAAATCAATTTATTGGTCGGTTTAATTGACATTAATATCTTTTAAATATATACTAAATAGGAACAAAAGATAAGGATATAAATTGAAATATTCAAGGAGGCAATCAATGAAGGATTTAATTGAAATAAGATGGCACGGAAGAGGTGGTCAAGGTGCTAAAACTGCATCATTACTTTTAGCGGATGCTGCATTTAACACAGGGAAATATATTCAAGGATTCCCAGAGTATGGACCAGAAAGAATGGGTGCACCAATGACAGCATATAACAGAATTAGTACAACTCCTATTAGAGTTCATAGTAATGTATATAATCCTGATTATGTGGTAGTTGTAGATGATACTTTACTTTCAGCAGTAGATGTAACAGCAGGACTTAAAGAAGATGGTGCAATTATAATTAATACAACTAAAGGGATTGAAGAGATAAAACCTTTATTAAAAGGATACAAAGGTAGTGTTTATACAATAGATGCAAGAAAAATATCTGAAGAGGCTCTTGGAAAATATTTTCCAAATACTCCAATGCTTGCAGCAATTGTAAAAGTAACAGAAATAATGCCAGATGCAGATTTTGTAGAAGATATGAAAGGATCTTTTAAGCATAAATTTAGTAAAAAACCAGAAGTTATAGATGGTAATATGAAAGCAATAGAAATTGCTTTAAAAGAAGTAAAGAAAGTGCAATAAAAATATAAAAATGGGTTAAAATACCATTAGAAAGGAAGAAAAGTATGGAAATTAATAATAATACACCATGGGAAGAAATAACACCTGGTGGAACAATTTACGATGCTGGTAATTCTAAGAACTTTAAAACAGGAGACTGGAGAAGTATGAAGCCTATATATAGAGAAGAAAAATGTAAACAATGTGGTTTATGTTTTCCAGTATGTCCAGATGATGCAATTCCAGTAAATAAAGAACAAAAAAGAGAAGATTATAATTATGATTTTTGCAAAGGATGTGGTGTTTGTGCAAAAGTATGCCCATTTGGAGCAATTGTTATGGAAGAGGAGGGAAAATAGGTATGAGTATTAGAGAAAGACTAAGTGGAAATGAAGCAACAGCTATTGCTATGAAGCAAATTAATCCAGATGTTGTGGCAGCATTTCCAATAACACCTTCAACAGAAATTCCACAATATTTTTCTACATATGTAGATAATGGAGAAGTTGATACAGAATTTGTTGCAGTAGAAAGTGAGCATAGTGCAATGAGTGCTTGTATAGGAGCAGAAGCAGCAGGTGCAAGAGCTATGACAGCAACATCTGCAAATGGTCTTGAATATATGTGGGAAATGGTACAAATTGCATCAAGTATGAGACTTCCAATAGTTATGGCTTTGGTAAATAGAGCGATTTCAGGACCACTAAATATCCATAGTGATCATTCAGATGCTATGGCAGTAAGAGATAGTGGATGGATAATGTTATTTTCTGAAACAAACCAAGAAGCTTATGACAATATGATTATGGCTCACAGAATAGCAGAGCATAAAGATGTAAATTTACCTCTTATGGTTTGTCAAGATGGATTTATAACATCACATTCAATAGAAAATATTGAACTTTTTGAAGATGAAGAAGTTAAAAAATTTATAGGAACATATAAACCAGAACATTATTTGTTAAATAGAAAAAATCCAATATCAATGGGTCCAATGGATTTACAAGCTTATCTTTTTGAACATAAAAGACAACAATGGGAAGCAATGAAAAATGCTAAGAAGGTTATCTTGGATGTATCAGAAGAATTTGAAAAACTTACAGGAAGAAAATATGAACTATTTGAAGAGTATAAAATGGAAGATGCGGAATATGTAATAGTTTGTATGAATTCAACTGCTGGAACAGTAAAAAATGTAATAGATAGATTAAGAACAGAAGGTGTTAAAGCAGGACTTATAAAGATAAGAGTGTTTAGACCATTTCCAGGAGAAGAAATAGCTAAAACTCTTTTACATGCAAAAGCAGTTGCAATTTTAGATAAAACACCAATATTAAATCTTACAGGTGGACCTTTATTTGAAGATATTACATCTGCAATGTATACATCAAATGTAACTGTACCTACAATAAACTATTCATATGGAATAGGTGGTAGAGATGTAACAGAAATGCAAATTGAAAGTGTTTATAGAGATTTACAAACTTTGAAAAATAATGAAAATCCTTATAGATTTTTAGGATTAAAAACTAAATAGAAAGGAAATAGAAACTATGTATAATGTAAAAGAAGTAGTAGCGAATAAACCATCAAGATTTTCAGCAGGACATAGAATGTGCGCTGGATGTGGAGCTCCACCTGTGGCTAGAATGATATTAAGAGCTGTTCATGAAAATGACCATGTGGTGGTTTCTAATGCAACTGGATGTATGGAAGTTTCAACATGTATATATCCATATACATCATGGACAGATTCATATATTCATACTGCATTTGAATGTGCAGCAGCAACAGCTTCAGGAGCAGAGGCTGCATATCAATCATTAAAAAAACAAGGAAAAATACCAGAAAGTGAAGATACTAAATTTATCTGCTTTGGTGGAGATGGTGGAACTTATGATATAGGAATACAAGCTTTATCTGGAGCTATGGAAAGAGGTCATGATATGACATATGTATGTTATGATAATGGTGCATACATGAATACTGGAATACAAAGATCTTCTGCTACTCCAAAATTTGCTGATACAACTACATCACCAGCAGGAAGTGTTATTCCTGGTAAAATGCAATCAAGAAAAGATTTAACAGAGATAATGTGTGCTCATCATTTACCTTATGTTGCACAAACTGCAGCATATATGAATTTTAAAGATTTATATGAAAAAGCAGAAAAGGCTATATATACAAAAGGTGCTAAATTCTTAAATGTTTTAGCTCCATGCCCAAGAGGATGGGGTTATCCAACAGAAGATTTGATGAAATTGAACAAATTAGCTGTAGATACTTGTTACTGGCCTATGTATGAAGTAGAAAATGGAGTTTATCATATAACATATAAACCAGCTAAAAAATTACCGATTGAGGAATTTTTAAAACCTCAAAAAAGATTCAGACATATGTTTAAGCCAGGTAATGAATGGATGATAGAAGCATTCCAAGAAGAAGTAGATAAAAGATGGAATGAATTATTAGCTAAAGAAGAAATGACTAATAAGAATAACTAAAAATAAATTAAATATTTATATAAAAAACACTGGTAAGATTTCTACTCTTACCAGTGTTTTAGCTATTTAACACTTAACTAGTTTTAAATAGCCAGGTTGGGGATTGCTTCTTATTTGAGATGCGACAGATAACAAGACGTCACCTACTAGAGGGCAGTCTGATTTTTCATAGTTCGAACCCAAATTACAAGCATATATTTTCCAACCATATGCAGCCAAAGCTTGATAAAAATCCTTTGCTACCAATACAAGTTCTGAAGTATCTTGGATTGATTCCAAAACAGAACAAATTTTATAATATGGTTCATGTGTTATTGGAATTTCTGCGTCTTTGTACAATCTTGATTGTTCATAATCTTTAAGACCTTTTAAAAATAAATCTACTTGGTCCAAAAGTTCATTTACCAAAGATGTACGTTTTTGAAGTTGCGACCGATTATAATCTGCAAAAAACTGTTGACTAGATAACATATGTATCCCCTTCCTTAAATGTTGTGAAGTGACAACAATCACTTCTCTGAGTTTTTGGATGATAATAAGATTATATCATAAAATACAATTTATGTAAACATTATAAATATTAAAAAAGAAGCAACTGCAAATTATAATATGGAAAATATAAGAGGAATATAAAAAAGTAAAAAG
>CALXPX010000006.1 GCA_944390305.1 uncultured Clostridia bacterium | reverse complement strand
CTTTGAAGGTGTAGACAAAAACACCTAAAATTTTTAGTAAAAAAAGGTTGCACTATATTACCTTATTCAGAACAAAAAGCAAGAGCAACATATGAAAAATTAATTAATCTTTGTAAAGATAATCCAGATGTTGTAGATCCACTAAGATATTTAAGAGAAAGAGAAGTAGTACACTTTCAAAGATTTGGTGAAGCACTTAGAGGAGTGCAAGATAAACTTGCCGAAAAAAGAATGTATTCAATGAATAACTGTCAAATAAATACAAATAACAATAATGGAAATTGCTAAAATTAAAAAAATATAAATTTTATATAAATAGAAGTTCATCTGTTTTTTAGATGAACTTTTATTTATATAATTTGACTTAATTATTTCAAAAAATGTATAATTAAAATAATTAATAAATAAGGAGAAAAAATGAAAATTATAGTTTTAGGAACAGGACATGGAACTGCTACAAAGTGTTATAACACATGCTTTGCTATGCAAAATAAAGATAAGTATTTCCTTGTAGATGCTGGAGGAGGAAATGGAATATTAAGACAATTAGAAAAAGCAAATATAGATGTAACAAAAATAGAAAGCATGTTTATATCACATACACATACAGATCATATTATGGGTGCAATTTGGATAATAAGGCTTATTGGAAGAAAATACTTAAAAGAAAATTATAACAAATACTTTTATATATATGGAAACAATGAAGTAATTAATGCCATTAAAAAGATATGTAGTGTTGTATTACCTGAAAAATTTAATGAATTATTAGAAGATAAAATAAAATTAATTGAGGTAGATACCGCAACAACTATTAAATGCATAGAAAAGAAAATAGTATTTTTTGACATTAATGCAAAAAAAGTTAAGCAAATGGGATTCACAATGTTTTTAAATAAAAGAGATAGATTTACTTTTATAGGTGATGAAGTATGTGCAGAAAATACAGAAAAAGTAGTAAAAAATAGTAAATGGCTTTTCGCAGATGCATTTATGGCAGGAAAAGAAGCAGAAGAATATAATCCTATTAAAAAACATTCTCATAGTACAGTTGAATTTACATCTGAGTTATGTCAAAGATTAAATGTAGAAAATGTAATATTATCTCATACAGTTGATACAGATTTAGCAAATAGGAAAAAAATATTTACTCAAGATGCTAAACAATATTTTGATGGCAATGTATTTGTGCAAAATGATTTAGAAATAATAGAAATAAAATAAAAATATAAGTAACCAAAAAATTAAATGTTCATAATATAACTTAGGTGATTTTATGAATGTAAATAATACAGTAATAGTAAATACAAATGAAAATTATAACTATGAAAAAATGCAAAGAAACATAAGAGAGCTAAAAACTAAATATCCTTTTTTAGAGATAGAGAATATAGGAGAGAGTGTACAAAAAAGACAAATTCCATGTATAAGGATAGGAAATGGTAAAAATGAAGTAATGTATAGTGCATCTATACATGCTAATGAATGGATTACATCTTTAGTACTTATGAAGTTTATAGAAGATTTTTGTATTGCATATACAAAAAATAGAGATATTTTTGAACATAATCCTAAAGAAATATTTAATAATTCTTCTATATATATAATTCCTATGCTAAATCCAGACGCTATAGAGTTAGTTACTGGAAATATAAAAGAGGGAAGTAAAGAGTATAATCATTATAAAGAAATTGCTAATAATTTTCCAAATGTTACATTTCCAAATGGATGGAAAGCAAATTACAATGGGGTAGACTTAAATTTACAATTTCCAGCAGATTGGGAAAAAGCAAGAGAAATAAAGTTTGCTCAAGGATATACTATGCCAGCACCTAGAGATTTTGTAGGATTTGGTCCACTTACAGAACCAGAAGCCCTAGCAATATATAATTTTACACTAAAACATAATTTTAGACTAATTTTAGCTTATCACACACAAGGAGAAGTGATATATTGGAAATATGCTAATTATATGCCTGCTGATTCTGAAGAAATAGGTAGGATATTTAGTAAGGTAAGCGGGTATTTATTAGATACAACTCCACCAGAATCAGCTAATGCAGGATATAAAGATTGGTTCATAAAACAATATAATAAGCCGGGTTACACAATAGAAGTGGGATTAGGAACTAATCCACTTCCTCTTACGCAATTTGATAAAATTTATTCGGATAATATGGGAATACTGGTATTAGCAAGTATAATATAGATAATGAAAGTATATATTAAAAAAGCTAGCAAAATTATACATTTTGCTAGCAATCTTTTTAATAATTTAATTTCACTACAGCAGTACCATCTATTATTTTTATAAAACCTTCGTTAGGAAAAATAGGCATATCCAAAAATTCTTGAGTTTCTATTATATTAGTTGCATCTTCAAATGTGCATATGTCACGACCAAGACCTAGATTATCTTGTAAAAATATTTGCCATGTCCACATATTTACATTTGACACATCATAATTAGTCAATTTTAATAAATCATCATTTTTTAAACTAAAATCTATCTGCCCCAAAATGACAATAGGCATATCATCAGTAATTTGAGTATTTTCTTGTATCTTTTCTACTATAGTATTTCCAACTGAATACATTTGTTTATTAAATAAATGTGTAGCTACATATGTTGCATTGTTTGATAATATATATGTCCAAATAGTTACTATGCATATTAAAACTGAAAACATATTTAATATATTATTGAATTTAGTATTTTTCATTAAATCAATTTGTTTTAGTAAAAGAACTATTGGCAAGTATAAAGAAGAAGCCATAAGCAAATTGATTTCTCTAGATTGAGCAACTAATTCTACCGAGCACACAAAAATCGGAAATGTTAATACAATCAAAAATAGTAAAATTAATCTTTTAGGCGCTTTATATATTTTATTATTTACAATTATTATGATAAAATTAATAAATATAGCTGAAAATAATAAAATATTTAATATATGTCTATACCAGTTAAGATTATTAAATATATCATCAGTAAAATAAAATTTATAAAATGTAATATATGTATTTTTTATTGAGTAAATTAAGTTTTTAATAGTATCAAAACTTAAAATTGAGCTAGCACCACTATAATCAGAAATATTTAAATTAAGTATTTTTATTATTATATTAAGACAAATATAATACAAAATTATACCTAAGATTAGAATGAGTGCATCAGTAAAAAAGTTTTTTATTGAAAGAGTTTTATTATCTAGAATTTTTAAAATATATATAATAATAAATAATGTCGTTATTACGCACAAATATGCTTGATAAAAAGCAAGAGTCGAAATAATACATATTAAAGTCAATAAAACATTCTTTAAATTCTTTTCTTTATTTAAAAAGTAAATTGATAATACAGAAAATAGCAAAGCAAAAGTATAGCCATTTGCAGTATAAGGATACATAAAAGTAAGAGATATAGTTGGAGTTACTACCAATAAAATACTAATTAAACCTTTTATATATCCTCTTTTTATATGTAAAAGATCATTTAAAAATATAGAAGCTAAAGAAATGCTGGCTAGTGATATTATGGTAGTTAAGATTGAAACTACAATGCTTCCTCTTAATATATCGGAAAATGGAATAAGAAATCTTCCAAGAGAAATCTCCCAACCTTTTGCTAAAAAAGAACCATAATGCCAATAACCATCATAAGCTAATAACTCTTTTGAATATAATTCGAAATGTACTAATAGTCCTACTATAAAAGTAACTAAAAAAATCATTTTTCTATCTTTACTAAACCAAGTTAAAAACTTTTTTAATAAACTATCAATTGATAAATCTTTCAAAATAATCCCCTCTTTATTTCTTTTTTTATATTTTTTCATATTTACGATTTAATGTCAATATATAACATTAGCAAACTATTTATAATTAAACATAGAAATTATTTAAGTAACAAAATACTTGAACATAAAAAATTACTATGATAATATTATAACGTTAGTAGGAGGAAGGTATGATAGAGAAAAGTATAATGTATAATGGAAAAGAATATTTACTAAATAGAAAAATAAAAACGAATAAGGCAACATATGCAGAATACAGAAATGAAAAATTAAAAAAAATTAAATTCTTTGAAATAAATAACGATGAATTAGAAGAGATAAAAGATAAAGAAGATTTAAAAAAAGCAATTACTGAAAACTATATAACTGAAGTATAAAATAGGGGATATATATGGAAAATATAAATGAAATATTTAAAGAGAAAAATTTTGATAAAAAAACTTTATACTATATTAACAACTTTATAAATGAATTTGATGATTTATTTCGGAAAATATTTTTCAAGAGATAATGTAATAAAGCAAATAAGAGAAAACTTAAATTTTAGTATTATTTGGAATGATGAAATTAATAGAGAAGACATATTAGGTCAGTATAATACTAAAGATAAAAAGATAAAAATAAAAAACGGTTTAGACGAAGAAAAAATAAAAACTGTTTTCTTTCATGAAATGATACATTGTATAACTACATATAATGGATTGACAGGATTTATTAATGAATATGTATTAGAAGATATAGATGATATAAAAATTTATACTTGTAAAGGAATAACAGAAGGATTTACAGAATATTTAACAATGATAAGAGATAAAAAATATAGCAAAAATCCTATAAAATCATATCCAATATTAACTAAGCAAACAGAAAACTTAATAGAATTATTAGGAAAAGAAGAATTTTTATCAAAAGCATTTACAAATCCTAGAGTATTGGAAGAATTTTTAAGTTATGAAGATGTAGACTCTTTATTAAGTGCATTTGATATAATTTGGAAAAATGAAAAAGAATTATACCTTAGTACTAATGCCAATGAAAATAAGCCAAAAGAAAAACTTCTAATAGCTATTTTTTGGGGAACACCTGGATATATAAAAAATAAAAGAAAGATTGATGAAGCGGCTAAAGAAATTATTGAAATTTTATCTTCAATAATATTAAAAAAAGATATTAATTCAGTAGAGGATTTTATACAGGTCTTTAATTCTATAGAGAAATATTCTACACAATTAAATTTAGAAAGCAATTACCAAAATTACATAGAATTATTCGAAAAAATTAATGACATAATGCAAAAAATGGGAATAAATAGAAAAGGTTTTCTAGATATATTGCCAGAGAACAGCAGTATAAAAAATGCTGTAAATAGTAAATTTATAATGGATGACTTCGA
This sequence comes from uncultured Clostridia bacterium, assembly GCA_944390305.1. GTDB lineage: Bacteria > Bacillota > Clostridia > TANB77 > CAG-508 > CAG-793. The sequence goes on along the minus strand of CALXPX010000006.1, from coordinate 15,370 downwards.
AAGTTTAAGCACTAAAGAAAAACTTTTGCAATTATCTGAAATTAATATTAAAGACACAGGCTTAAGTACAGCAATTTATGATAGTCCTTTTTCAGAAGCTTTTAAAGATAGAATTGTAAACAATATATTTGGACCTCATATAGAATATCCAGAAAGAGAATATTTTAGATTAACAGATGGACTGGCCAAAATAATTTTAGATAGATCTTATGATATAAGGACTTTATCTACAGAAAATATTTCATTTGAAAATGAAGATAATAACATAGATATATTTAATTTATATATGACATTAAAAGACAGAAAAATTTACTTGGGAACTTTTTTTCATGATACACTTGATCTTGGTGAAATGTCTGGATTTTTACCAGTGAAAAATAAAGCAAGAGAAAAAAGTATAAGAAAAGACCAAGGAATAAATGAAAATGCAAAAATCTTAGTAGATTCAAAAGGAAATTTATTTATAATTGAAGAAGATGGAAAATATACTCATATAGATAAAGAAGGTAAAAAACACAAGACACAAAAAATTAGTTACCAAAAAAGTTATGTAGAAGCTATGAATGAAAATGTATTATCAAGAAAGAATAGAATTAAAAAATTAATAGAATTACGGAGCTCCTGAAACTATAATAACTGAAGAACAAAAACGAATAGAAGAAAAAGAAGCAAAGTATAATGAAATAATGCAAAGTATTAAAATTGTTCCAGAACAAGTAGAAGATGCAACAAGTAATATAAGACTCTCAAATATAAGAAAAATATTAGAAAATGAAGATCTAAATAGTAAAAATAATGAAAGTACCCAAAAAGCGAAAGATATAAAAAGCCATGATAAATAAAGAGGAGCATAAATTATATTCATGTGGATTTGAAGGATTTACTGGACTTGGTATAAGACCAGTAGTTTCTTTAAAGACAGATATTACAATCAGTAACCTTAAAGTAGTAATTTGTAAAAATATATATTAAATAATTATTAACTACTTGCAATTTATGTAACAATATGGTAATATTATATAAGTGCTTTAACTTAGCCATAGGAAAAAAGACACCTACTTTGGCTCAGTTATAAGTGTAAAAAATTAGGAGGTGTAATTATGACTAAAGAAAGAAAGGAAGAAATCATTAAAACGTATAGAAGAGATGAAAAAGATACTGGTTCTCCAGAAGTTCAAATTGCTCTTTTAACAGAAAGAATTAATGATTTAACTGAACATTTAAAAATCCATAAAAAAGATAATCATTCAAGAAGAGGTCTTTTGAAAATGGTAGGTAGCAGAAGAAATTTACTTAACTACTTAGCTAAAAAAGATGTTCAAAGATATAGAGACATCGTTGCAAAATTAGGTTTAAGAAAATAATTAAACTGCGGGCGTTTAACATTATTAGGTGCGCCCGCTTTTTTAAGTAAATAATGATAATTGATTTAGAAAGTAGCTTGTATATTATACTAAAATATTTAGTATAATATAGAGGTTACACTAAATCGGTTATCTAGAATCTTAGGAGGAATATATGTTTAAAATTTATGAAACAGAGTTAGCAGGAAGAAAGCTAACAATAGAAACTGGAAAATTTGCAAATCAAGCAAATGGAAGTGTAACAGTAAGATATGGTGATACAGTTGTAATGACAAATGTTACAGCATCAAAAGAACCAAAAGAAGGAGTAGATTTTTTTCCGCTATCTGTAGATTATGAAGAAAAGTTATATGCTGTAGGAAAAATACCAGGTAGTTTTAATAGAAGAGAAGGAAAACCAGCTGACAAAGCAATACTAATTTCAAGAGCAATTGACAGACCAATAAGACCGCTATTTCCACATGATTTTAGAAATGATGTATGTATAGTTAATACTGTATTATCAGTAGATCAGGACAACAGTCCAGAAGTATGCGCAAATATAGGAACATCAGCAGCACTTTCAATATCAGATATTCCATGGGGAGGACCAACAGCAGCTGTTCAAGTAGGATATGTAAATGATGAAATAATAATAAATCCAAATAGTGAGCAAAGAAAAAATAGCAGATTAAAATTAACTGTTGCTGGTACTGAAGAAAAAATTACAATGATTGAAGCAGGTGCAGATGAACTTAGTAATGAAATAATGCTAGAAGCAATAAAAAAAGCTCATATTGAAATTAAAAAGATGTGTAAATTTATATCAGATATAAAAACAGAAATTGGAAAGCCTAAATTTGAGTATCAATCTTTTTCAGTAACCCCAGAGTTTTATAAAGCTGTATGTGAAAATTTTGAAAAAGCAATGTATGATGGTGTAAGAGAACAAAATAAAGAAATTAGAAATGATAATGTTGATAAAATAGCAGAAGATATTAAAAATTTAGCTATCCAAATGTATGGAGAAAATGCAGAAGAAGAACATAGCTTTGATATATCAACATCTGTACATGATTTAGAAAAAGAATGCGTAAGAAAAATGATATTAACAGAGCATCAAAGACCGGATGGAAGAAAAATAGATGAAATAAGACCTCTTAATGCTGAAGTAGGAATTCTTCCAAGAACACATGGAAGCGCACTTTTTTCAAGAGGACAAACTCAAGTTCTATCAGTAGTAACACTTGGAACTAAAAATGATGAACAAATATTAGATGGACTAGATGAAGAAGAGTCAAAAAGATATATGCACCAATATAATTTCCATTCATATAGTGTAGGAGAAGCAAGACCTTCAAAAGGACCTGGAAGAAGAGAAATAGGACATGGTGCATTAGCGGAAAAAGCTTTAGTGCCAGTTATACCAAGTGAAGATGAATTCCCTTATACAATAAGAGTTGTATCTGAAGTACTAGAATCTAATGGTTCTACTTCACAGGCAAGTATTTGTGGAAGTACTTTAGCTCTTATGGACGCAGGAGTACCAATAAAAAAACCAGTAGCAGGAATTTCATCTGGATTAATCACTAATCCAGAAAATCCAGAAGATTATATAGTTTTAACAGACATTCAAGATATAGAAGACTTTTTTGGAGACATGGATTTTAAAGTTGGTGGAACAAAAGATGGAATAACAGCAATACAAGTAGATATAAAAATTGATGGGCTAACTTATGAAATCATAGAAAAAGCTTTTGAAAAGACAAAAATTGCAAGAGACTATATAATTGATGAAGTTATTTTAGATGCTATAAAAGAGCCAAGAAAAGAAATATCTAAATATGCTCCTAAAATTGTTACAACTATAATTCCAGTAGATAAAATAAAAGATGTTATTGGAACTGGTGGAAAAACTATTAATAAGATAATAGAAGAAACAGGAGTAAAAATTGACATTGAAGAAGATGGAAGAGTATGCATATATTCAGATGATTTAGAAAAAGCAAATCAAGCTCTTAAAATAATAGAAAATATAACAAGAGAAATAGAAGTTGGTAATATATATGAAGGAACAGTTACAAGAATTGCACCTTTTGGAGCATTTGTAGATTTAGGAGCAGGAAAAGAAGGCTTACTTCATATATCTAAAATATCTAGTAAAAGAGTAGAAAAGGTAGAAGATGTACTATCTATAGGTGATGAAATAAAAGTTAAAGTAATTGACATAGATGGACAAGGAAAAATTGCATTAAATATGAAAGACTTAGAAATCCATAATGAGGATACAGAAAACGAAAAAATAGAAGAATAAAAAATAAATGTCAGAATAAATTAATTAGCATATGGTGAGAAAACATAAAAACTACAAAAAAAGTTGTAAAATAAATTTCTTTGTAGTATAATATAATTATGTGGAGCATATCATCATATGCTTTTTAATTAGGAGGAATAAAAATGCAATATTTGTATTTTATACAACAAGCACTAATATGGATTATAACAATTTATTGGATTTATCAATTAGTAGTTAGCATTTGTTCACTTATAACTTTAAAAGAAAAACCATTATTAGAAAATAAAGAACATAAATTTTTAGCGATTATACCTGCTCATAATGAAGAAGCAGTAGTAGGAAATTTAATAGAAAGCTTAAAAAATCAAACTTATCCAAAAGACAAATATGATATTTGCGTAATAGCAGATAACTGCACAGATAAAACTAAAGAAGTTGCAGAAAAATTAGGAGCGAAAGTATTTGAAAGACATGAAGATGATCCTGCTAAAAAAACAAAAGGAGAGGCTCTTAGATTATTTTTAAATACCCTTTTAGCTGATCCCAAATTAGATTATGATGCTTTCTTTGTATTTGATGCAGATAATATAGTAGATAAAAACTTTATACAAGCTATGAATAAACACTTATGTCAAGGCGAAGAAGTAGTACAAGGCTATAGAGACATAAAAAATCCTACAGATAGTTGGATAGCTTCTGGATATGCAATTTTTTATTGGACAATGAATAGATTTTATCATTTAGCCAGATACAATGCTGGTCTTTCGCCACTAATAAATGGAACAGGTTTTATGGTAAAATTTGATTCAATTAGACCAACTGGTTGGAATACAAATACTCTAACAGAAGATATAGAATTTTCATTAAAAAGAATAATACAAGGAAAAAAATTAGGATGGGCAACAGATGCAATTGTATATGATGAACAACCAGTAAAATTTAAGCCATCATGGTCTCAAAGATCTAGATGGACAATAGGACATATACAATGTTTGCAAGAATATACAAAACCTTTAGCAAAGGCAGCAAAGAATAATAAGACTTTAATGAATTTTGATGGACTTTTATATATGCTTGGAAGTATACCAATGTTCATTATAACAATATTATTATTAGTATTAAACGCTGTAAGCTATCTATTTAAAGGAATGACAACCGCAGATTTTATTGTAAATATATTGAGATATTTAATACCAACATTTATCTTACCAATTATTGTTGCAATAGTTATAATGGTAATAGATAAAAAGCCAATAAAAAAGATGTGGAAAGGATTACTCATGTATCCAATATTCTTAGGATCATGGCTTGCAATCAATTTCAAATGTTTATTTAAAAGAGATACTACCTGGGAGAAAATTGAACATGTTAGAGATGTTAAAATTAATGATGTTGAAAATAAAGAAATTAAACAACAATAAAAAATTAGCCCTTATTTTTAATAAGGGCTAAAAGTCTATATAAATGGGAGGGAAAATGAATAGTAATTCTAATAACGAAACAAAAGAACTAGTAAAAGTAAACAAATTCAATCAAGAAAAATATTTACATATAGCAGTTATTGTAATTGGAACCTTATTTATATTATTCTCATCTTTCCATACAAATTTATGGTTTGATGAAAGTTACTCTGTAGCAATTGCAAATCATAGTTTTAGCCAAATTTGGTCTATAGGAAGTAATGACGTACATCCCGTACTATACTATTTTCTTCTAAAAATCGTTGGACTTTTTACTAATGAAAGTATATTAGCATATAGATTATTTTCTGCTGTACCTTTAATCATATTAGCCATACTAGGATATACACATGTAAGAAAAGACTTTGGGGCAAAAGTAGGCTTTATATTTTCTTTTTTAGCACTATTTATGCCAGTAACTTTAGTATATGCTGGAGAAATAAGAATGTATACTTGGGCTATGCTATTTGTATTTCTTATGGCATTTTATGGATATAGAATATATAAAAGTGGTATAAGCAATAAAAATTGGATAATATTTACTATTTTTAGTTTAGCTTCTGCATATACTCATTACTATGGACTACTTACTGCTTTTGCAGTAAATGTAACACTATTTTTATATTTCTTAATAAATAATATAAAACAAAGAAATTATGAAGTTAAATATATAAAATATAGTAAAAATTTAAAAAAGAGTATAGCTTCAGCTATTATACAAATTTTATTATACTTACCTTGGCTTAGTATATTACTTACGCAAATTGGAAATGTTTCAAATGGATTTTGGATTGGCTTTCCAAACTTTTTAGAAATGTTTGAATTCCAATTTACTGGTAATTTAGGAACTAGTATTCATATAAACAAAATAATATCTTACGTTTTTTCTACAATTTTAGTTATATATATGATATACTTATTTTGCAAAAACTTTAAAGAAATTAAAGCTGCAAAAATAGCACTAGGAATATACTTTTTAGTAATTATATTAGCAGGTATAATATCCCTAATAAAAACTCCAATACTATATGCAAGATATTTACTAAATATAACAGGAATTTTCTTATTTGCCTTTGCTATATTAATTGCAAAAGATAGATGCAAATGGAGAGTTAATATAATATGCATTATGATATTAATTGTATCAGCAATAGTAAATATAAATTTAGTAAACATAAATTATGATGAATCAAATAATAAACCATATGAGTTTGTGGAATCTAAAATAAATGAAAACGATATATTCATTGTAGATAATAAAGCTGGAGGATATGGTAGTGGATTTGCTATGATAGCCCATTTTACAGATAATAAAGCATATTTTTGGGATAGATTAAATTGGAATGTAGAAAAAGCATATAAAGCTTTTGGAGATACAGTATATGATTTAGAAAGCTTAAAAGATTATAAAGGAAGAATATGGGTCGTAAGTGATGATAGTGATGATTTATTAAATGATGTAATAAACGAATTAGGTGGAGAAATTACTGTGCTAGAAAATGACAAATTTAGTATAGAATATCAAAAATACCAATTTGCAATCAGTTTAATTGAAAGGAAATAATAAGACATATGAAGAAAGATATAAAGGTGTATGCCTTTGTTGGACCATCAGGAACAGGTAAAAGTTATAGAGCCCAGATGGTTGCTGGAGAGTATGATATTAAATATATTATTGATGATGGAATATTAGTAAAAAATAATGATATTGTAGCAGGAAATTCTGCCAAAAAAGCTCCTACTAAAATAGAAACAGTAAAAAGAGCACTATTCAAAAACGAAGAACAAAGAAAAGAAATGATAAAGGCATTTAATAAAATAAAGCCAAAATCAGTTTTAATACTTGGGACTTCAGATAAGATGGTAGAAGAGATTGCTAAAAATCTAGAACTTCCCAAAATCGAAAAAACAATATATATAACAGATGTAGCAACAGAAGAAGAAATAAATAATGCAAAAAGAATAAGAACTACAGAAGGGAAACATGTTATACCTGTACCAACATTTGAAATAAAGAAAGATTTTTCAGGATTTTTATTAGATCCACTTCAAATATTTAAATCAAAAGGAAGTGGGGAAAAGCCATATATATCTGAAAAATCAATAATTAGACCAACATTTAGCTATATGGGAAATTATACAATATCAGATACAGTATTTAGACAAATAATTGAATATATAGCTTCAAAATCTAATTCTGTAACTAGTATTTTAAGAGTAAGAGTTACAAAAACAGAAAATGGACCTTCTATTTATGTAGAAGCAGAAGTAAAATATGGTTTTAATTTAGTGACAGAACTGAAAAAATTTAAAGAAAAATGTGTGAGAGAAATAGAAAGACAAACTACTATGAATGTAGTAGAGATGAAAATAATTGCTAAAAAATTAACTTTACCAAATTTAACGGAAGGAGATAAATAAAATGTCATTTATTGTAGCAATAGATGGACCATCAGGTACAGGAAAAGGAACAATTACAGAACTATTAGCCAAAAAATTTAATTTTCAATATTTAGATACAGGAGCAACATATAGATGTGTAACCTTAAAATTAATTAAAGAAAAAGTAAGCTTAGATGATACAGAAAAAATAAAAGAAGTATTAAATGAAATAAAAATAGAATTTAAAGATAACAAAGTATTTTTAGATAAAGAAGATGTAACTAAGAAAATAAGAGAAAAGGAAGTAACAAATTTAGTATCTCAAGTATCACACATTAAAGAAGTAAGAGTAGCGATGGTAGAACTTCAAAGAAGAATGTCAGAAGGAAAAGAAGTAATACTAGATGGAAGAGATATAGGAACAAATGTATTCCCAAACGCAGAAGTAAAAATATATTTAGATGCATCATCTGAAGAAAGAGCTAAAAGAAGATATAAACAAAACAAAGAAAAAGGAATAGATATACCTTTTGAAGAAGTAAAGAAAAACATTGAGTTTAGAGATCAAAATGATAAAAATGCTACAGTAGGACCATTAAGACAAGCAGAAGATGCAGTATATATTGATACAACTAATTTATCAATAAAACAAGTAGAAAAAAAAGCTACAAAAGTAATTTTAAAAAAGAAAAAGCTAATAGAAAAAATTGAAAATGGATACAAAATGACAAAAGACACTAAATGGAAAAGATTTCAAAAAAGCTTTGTAAAAGGCTTTTTGGGTGGACTTTATCATATTGTATTTAGACCAAAGATGGTAGGCTTAGAAAATTTGCCAAAAGACGAAGGATTTATTTTATGTGCGAAACATATAAATTACTTAGATGCTGCAGGATTAATATTATGTAATAAGTTTAAAATAAGATTTATTGCGAAAGCAGATCTTTTTAGATTTGGTATACTTTCATATTTAGGACATTTATTTGATATAATACCAGTAAAAAGAGACAAAAGCGACTTAAACTCAATAAAAATGTGCCTAAAAGCTTTGAAAAATAAGGAAATATTAGGAATCTTCCCAGAAGGAACTAGAAAAGGCTTAGAAAAGAATATGAAAGTAAAAAATGGAGCAGTATTTTTAGCAGAAAAAGCAAAGGTAAAAATTGTACCTGTAGGAATAAAAGGAAGTTTTAAGCCATTTACAAAAGTAATATTTAATTATGGTAAACCAATAAATATAGAGGACTTCAAAAATGGAGATCCAGACTGGCTAGACAAGGCAAGCATGAAAGTGATGGATGATATTGTTATGTTGACAAAGAATGTAGATTAATATATAATATAATAGCTAAATATTAAAAAAGGAATGGTAATTTTAATGAGTGAAGAAAATATTTCTTTCGAAGAATTATTAAATAATTCAATGAAAGATGAAAAACTTGGAAAAGTAGTAGAAGGAACTATAATAGGCATTAATAAAAATGAAGAAATTATAGTTGACTTAAAATATAAAGCTGATGGAATTATTCCAAAAGAAGAATATTCATTTGATGAAAATGAAATACCTTCAAAAGAACTAAAAATTGGAGATAAAATAATAGCAGATGTAATTAAATTAAATGATGAACAGGGAAATGTTTTACTATCTTGCAAAAAAAGAAAAAGAGCGCAGATAAGAAAAGAATTCGAAGAAAAAGTAGAAAAAAATGAGATTTTTGAAGAAAAAGTTTCAGAAAAAAATGAAAATGGTTTAGTTGTAAATTATAAAGGAATAAGAATATTTATTCCTAAATCATTAGCAGCAAATCAGAATGATGTAGTAAGATTTAAAGTTATTGAATACAATCCAAAAGAGCATAAAATAATAGGCTCAGCTAAAATTATTTTAGATGAAGAAAAAAGAAATAAAGAAGAAAAATTTTGGGCTGCAGCAGAAGTTGGAAAAGAATATCAAGGAACTGTAAATAGTGTATGTTCATATGGAGCATTTATAGATATGGATGATGGCATAGTACAAGGACTGCTACATATTTCAGAAATGTCTTGGGAAAAAGGAGCAAATCCAAAAGATATATTAAAACCAGGGCAAAATATAACTGTGAAAATAAAAACATTAGATAAAGAAAATAAAAGAATGCAGTTATCTTATGATGGAAAAGGTGAAGACCCTTGGAAAAATGCTAAATATAAAATTGGAGATATTGTAAGAGTAAAAATTAAAAAGTTCATGCCATTTGGAGTATTTGTAGAATTAGAAAAAGGAATAGAAGGACTAGTACATATTTCACAAATAAGTGAACAAAGAATATCTAAACCAGAAGAAAAGCTAGAATTAGGTGAAGAAGTCAATGCTAAAATTATAGACATGGATTTAGAAAATAGAAAAATGGAACTATCAATAAGAGAACTAGAAGGAACAAGCAGTGAATATAGCAGCAAAGACGAAAACAACTAGATAAATTATTTAATTATAGAGAATTGAGAGAAAACTTTCAATTCTCTATCCTACTGTAAATGGAATGGCATTAATATATGTAATATAAGATATATAAGAAAATAAAAAGAGAAGGAGAAAGTTATGAATAATAAAAAAATAAGAAATATAGCAATAATTGCCCATGTTGACCATGGTAAAACAACATTAGTAGATGCACTTCTAAAACAAAGTCATATATTTAGAGAAAATGAACAAGTTCAAGAAAGAGTTATGGATTCTAATGATATAGAAAAAGAAAGAGGTATAACAATACTTTCAAAAAATACTTCAGTTATGTACAATGATGTAAAAATTAATATAGTAGATACACCAGGACATGCTGATTTTGAAGGAGAAGTAGAAAGAGTACTAAAAACAGTTGACGGAGTACTTTTAGTAGTAGATGCATTTGATGGACCAATGCCTCAAACAAGAGAAGTTTTAAAAAAATCATTAGCTTTAAATCTTCAACCAATAGTTGTAATAAACAAAATAGATAGACCTGGAGCAAACCCATTAAAAGCAGTTGATAAAGTTTTAGAATTATTCATGGATTTAGATGCAACAGATGAACAATTAGATTTTCCAGTAATCTATGCATCAGCAAAAAATGGAATTGCTAAGATGAATTTAAATGATGAAAGTGATAATATAACATGTATTTTTGATACAATTATTAATTATATAAAACCACCTAAATGTGAAATAGATGGACCAATGCAATTACTGGTTTCTAACATAGACTATGACGACTATTTAGGTAGAATTGCTGTAGGAAGAGTAGAAAGAGGAACTATAAAAGCAGGTGTAGCAGTAAGTATTTGTAAAGAAGAGAAAGTTGCTCAAGGAAAAATAGCAAAACTATTTACATTTGAAGGATTAAAAAGAGTAGAAGCAGAAGAAATAAAAGCTGGAGATATAGTAGCAGTATCTGGAATAGCAGATATTAATATTGGAGATACAATTTGCGATATAGATAATCCAGAGAAAATACCATTTGTAAACATAGACGAGCCAACAGTTTCTATGACATTTAGTGTAAATGATGGCCCTCTTGCAGGAAAAGAAGGAAAATTTGTAACGTCAAGACATATTAGAGATAGATTATTTAAAGAATTAGAAAGAAATGTATCACTAAGAGTAAAAGAAACAGACAAAGCAGAAAGTTTTGAAGTATGTGGAAGAGGAGAACTTCATTTATCAATATTAATAGAAAATATGAGAAGAGAAGGCTTCGAACTATTAGTATCACGTCCAAAAGTTATATTTAAAGATATAGATGGAGTAAAATGTGAGCCAATAGAAACATTAAGTGTAAATGTACCAGATGATAGTGTTGGTAATGTTATAGAAAAACTAGGAAAAAGAAAAGGTGAAATGGTAAATATGGAACCAGCAGAACCAGGACATACAAAAATAGAATTCGAAATACCGTCAAGAGGACTTATTGGCTATAGAACAGAATTTCTGACTGACACAAAAGGTGAAGGAACAATGGCGAGTGTATTTAAAGATTATGAGCCATATAAAGGAGAAATACAATCAAGATCAAGAGGTGTTTTAGTTGCTTTTGAAGCAGGAACATCAATAACATATGGATTATATAATGCACAGTTAAGAGGAGAATTACTAATAGGACCAGGTGTAGAAGTATATGAAGGAATGATAATTGGAATAAACTCAAGAAATGAGGATATATCAATAAATGTATGTAAAGAAAAACACTTAACAAATACTAGAGCATCTGGATCAGATGATGCCTTAAGACTAGTTCCACCACTAAAAATGTCATTAGAACAATCAATAGAGTTCATAGCAGAAGACGAATTAGTAGAAGTAACTCCACAAAATATTAGACTAAGAAAGAAAATATTAGATACAAAAACAAGAGAAAGACAAGCTAAAAGGGCACAAAATAATGAATAAGCCAAAAAGAAGTATTTTTTAAGCAGGGAGTAAATATGAATCTAGATGAAATTAAAAAAAATGCTATAAATAATCATATCCCCATTATAATGGATGAAACTTTATCTGTAATTGAAGAAATAATGATTAAAAGAAAACCAAAAAAAATATTGGAAATAGGAACTGCAGTTGGATATTCTGCCTTATGCTTTTTAAAGTTTTTAGAAAATGATGGTGTAATAGATACAATAGAAAGAGATCATGAAAGAGTATTAGAGGCTAAAAATAATATTGAGAATATTAATATAAGTGAAAATAAAACTATAAATATATTAGAAGGTGATGCAACCGAAATATTACCTAAATTAGATGAAAAATATGATATGGTTTTTATAGATGCTGCAAAGGGTAAATATCCTTTCTTCCTAAAAGAAGCTCTAAGACTACTAAAAAAAGATGGTATAATATTTGCAGATAATATTTTATATAAGGGATATGTTATGAGTGATTATAATAAACATAAACAAAGAACAGCAGTTACTCACTTAAGAGAATACATCAAACTTGTAACAGAAAACCCAAAACTAGATACTAAAATTCTAGAAGTAGGTGATGGTTTAGCAATTACTACTATAAAATAAAAAAGAGGTAAGTAATTTATATAAACTAAAATTTTAAATAAAGTTGGTCTAGGAGGTAATTAAAAAATGGAATACAAACGCTTTAAAAATGATATTATAGTAAGAATAGATAAAGGTGAGGAAATAATAAATAAAATGCTTGAAGTTTGCCAAAGGGAGAATATTAAATTGGCAAATGTAAGTGCAATTGGTGCTACAAATGAATTCGAAGTAGGATTATTTCATACAGATGTAAAAAAGTATGAATCAAAAGTACATAAAGGCGATTTTGAAATTGTTTCTTTTGAAGGTAGCATTACGACAAAAGATGGAAAACTATATAATCATATTCATATGAGTGCGGCAGATAGCGAAAATAAAGTATATGGAGGCCACTTAAACTATGCAAAAGTAAGTGCCACATGTGAAATGATTATTCATATTATAAATGGAACTATTGAAAGAGAATTTAATGAAGAAATAGGATTAAATTTATTTAAGTTTTAATTTTTATAAAAATCCCTCGGCAAATTTAGCCGAAGGATTTTTTATTACATATATTACAAAAATATAATAGTTTTATAAGAAATATTGAAAAAAAATATATACTTATATATAATAAATAAAATGAGTTTTTCATTTGACTAAAAAAATCAAAAATGTTATACTAAATAAGTGCTAAAATGGAAAAAAGAAAGGGATTATCATGAAAAAAATATATGCAATATTTTATATATCTTTAATTATAATAGTATTAAATATAGGACATGTTTTTGGCGTAAATACTACTAATAATAGTAGTAATACTCAAGTTAATAATAAAACTCAAGAAGAAATAGAAAAAGAAGAAGAAAAAGCAAAAAATGAAAACAAAAATTTGAGTTATTTAAAAATAGACGGATATGAATTATCACCAGAATTTAATAAAAATACTTTAAATTATTATGTAATAATACCTAAAGATGTAACATCTTTAGACATAGATACTGAGCCAGAACAAGAAGGAGCTATAGTAAGAATTTCTGGAGATAAGAAACTTACAAAACAGGAAAATACAATTAATATTACTGTTACTGCAATTAATGGCACTTCTAGAACATATAGAATAATTGCATCAAAAGAACCAGAAGTAAATTTAAAATTAGATTCCTTAAATATAGATGGAGTAGATCTTAAACCAGTTTTTGATGAAAACACATATTATTATACATCATCATTAGAAGATACAGAACTAAATGATTTAAATGTAAATGCAGTTGCTAATGATCCAAATGCCAAAATAGAAATCTTAGGTGCAGAAGATATTATTGATGGAGAAAATTTAATAAACATTGTGCTGACTAATGAAGAAGAAACTACAATTTATCAAGTGAATATAGAAGTAGATAAACTTGGAGAAAAAGAAAAAGAAGCAGATAATGTTATTACTCGTGTAAGAAAAATAATGAAATATGCAACTATAGGTATAGTATCTTTAATTGCATTAATAATATTAATAATTATAATTTCTATAATTGTAAGAAAAGTAAGAAAGAAAAAAGAGTAATTTTTTTATAAACAAAGGAGGATTTTATGATTAAAAAAGTAGCAATTCTTGCAAATGGTGGAGATGTAGCAGGATTAAATCCTGTAATTAGAGCAATAAAAAAATCTGCAGAAAAAAAAGGCATTGAATGTTATGGATATATAGATGGATATAGAGGATTAGTCCAAAATAAATATATAAGACTAGATGGAAATCCAATTGCATCAGGAATACTAAATAAAGGGGGTTCTATAATAGGTTCTTCTACAAATACAATAGTATTTAATTATAAAGTAGAAAAGCCAGATGGAACTGTAGAATATAAAGACTTATCTGATTTATGTATAGAGAATTTTAAAAATGCAGGTTTTGACTGTTTGTTTACATTAGGAGGAGATAGCACACAAAAATCTGCAAGAGACCTTTTTGTAAAAGGTATGAATGTAATAGGAGTACCTAAAACAATAGATAATGATGTTGCATGTACTGAAATAACATTTGGATATAATACGGCAGTATCTGTTGCAACTGAAGCATTGGATAGACTTCATACAACGGCAGAAACACACCATAGAATAATGTGTCTAGAAGTTATGGGAAGATTTGCTGGGTGGATAGCATTAGAATCAGCAATTGCAGGTGGAGCTGATGTTGTATTAATTCCAGAAATCCCATATGATATAAATAAAGCAGCAGAAGCTATAAAACAAAGAATTGCAATAGGAAAACAATTTAGTGTAGTAGTAGTTTCTGAAGGTGCTATGCCTAAAGATGGAAAAGCATCTACTTTTGAAGCAGATATAGATAACAAAACAGGTATTAGTGTAAAATTTGCAGGTGCAGGAGAAAGAGTAGCTAAAGAACTTCAGAAGCTTACAGGATTAGAAGCAAGATGTACAACCCTTGGATATATGCAAAGAGGAGGTACTCCTTCTGCATATGATAGAGTACTTTCAACAAAATATGGCGCTAAAGCGATGTCTTTAGCATTAGAAGGAAAATTTGGAGTACTTACTGTTATAAAAAATGGAAAATTAGATAGTGTTCCATTAGAAGATGTTGTAGGAGAAAATAAAGAATTAGGAGCAGTTGAAGGAGGAACTAAAGAAAGTAATGTAAGATTAGTAACTAAAGACTGTGAACTACTAAAAACAGCAAGGAATATAGGAATAAGCTTAGGAGATTAAAGACTAGGTTAAATGAATATAGAGCTATTGACTAAGAGAAGTAATATATATATAATAAAAGAAAAAACAAGGAGAAAGAACGAATGAAAAGTAACAAAAGCCTTGAGGCTGTATATATATCGTAGGTTTTAACAAAATAAACTTATGTAAACATAGAAAAACTATGCTTTTTAGAA
>CALXPX010000005.1 GCA_944390305.1 uncultured Clostridia bacterium | reverse complement strand
GTAGAAACATTTATTCCTATTTTATATTTAAAATATATAGCTAGAAAAACTATTAAAATTATTGCTATTATTATAAATATACTGATTATTAATAGTTTTGTTTTTTTCCTCATTATTATCATCCCTCTTTTTATTCTATAAACTTATATTTATTTAACATTTCTAATATTTGCTTTCCCGCTTCTGATATATTTTTCTTTCCTACTGTATCTTTATAATTAATTAAATCTGTTCTACTATAATCTTGTAATGTAAGATCATTTTTTGGAATATATACTACTTTTATAAAATATGAAGGTATGTCTTCTGCTTCTTGTTCTATATTTGAATATTCTTCTTTCACGTTTTTTAGATTACTTTTTAATTCATTTAAATCTTCTTTTGAAATATTTACAATATTATTTCCTTAGCATCTATGTTTACCATTAATTCTTCATTTATATTACAAGGAATTGTGTAGTCATAAATGTCTCCATAACCATCTATAAATTTCCCTTTTATTGTATTGGCTTCTTTTTTAGTAGTATATCCTCCATATGTTCCATATACTAAAAGTGGTTCTTTATTTTTATCTATTCCAACTACCGATGTTGATTCTAAATATGAATAATATTCTTCTTTTTGCTTTTCTAAATTTGTACTATCAAATTCATATCCTATAATTTTATCCTCAATATCATCGGGAAACAGTTCTCTTGCTGATTGCTCCATTTCCGCTCCATCTAGTGGCACCTCATATTTTATTAGCTCATCATTTTCAAAAATAAATTTATATGGTAAAAAACCTGCTTCTCCACTATGTAATTTGCTTTTCTTTACATAGTATGATTGTTTTCCAATATACATATATACATACTTTTTATTATCTTTTTCTTTAATTCCTAAAGGGTCATAGTCTAAAAATACATGAAAATCCTCTTTATCTTTAAAAGGCAATGAATTATATAACTCTTTTTCTAGATAGTCTATTGCTTTATCATATAAGTAATCACTGTCTGCTACACAATATCCATATTTTTCATTACTTTTTTTACCTTTTATTCCTATTGCTAAAAAAATTAATCCGACTATTATTAATACTACTATTAAAAAAATTATTATACTTTTACTTTTATTGTCTATAATAATTTTCCCTCTTATTTATTAAGGTATTCCTTAATTCTTATTATATAATTTGAATATTATTATCTTTCAAATTTTTAATTTTATTTTTGTTTATTCTATCATAAAAGTAGATAATTATCAATTTAATTATCTACTTTTACCTTTTAATTTTGTAATAAACTATCTGCTTCTTCATTAATTATCAAATCAGGTTCTAAAGAAAAACTCATTTGCTTATTTCTTTTGTCTTTATTTTTTACTTTATTTAGATATTGTATATTTCGTTATGTGAAATTGCACAAACAGCTATTTTTTAGATTTCCTATTATGTTATATAAGATATATTTAAAATAAATTTTTTTATTTTCACCTTAAACACTTTTTTTGGTATTAGATAATTTTTTTCAAATACAAAAAAACAATCATTTTACAGATTGCTTTTTGCATCTATCTATTCAATTAGTTTGATAATTTTATTATTGGTGCCGGTGGTGGGACTCGAACCCACACGCCATTGCTGACAACAGATTTTGAGTCTGCCCCGTCTACCAATTCCAGCACACCGGCATATTTTTTGATTTATGATTAAATTAGATATTAAATTTAATTCATTTAATAGTTTAAAATATCTATTATATATATTAGCATAATTTTTTAAAAAAGTCTATATTGTTTTATAACTTTAATATATTAATTTTAAAAGTCTATAAATAATTTATAGACTTTTTTATTACATTTCAATATATATCGTTTATACATTTTCCTTACTTTCAAATATCTTAACTCTTTTAACTATTGTATTTATGGAATATTTTAAATCAATTTTTAATCTTTAAAATTTTCTTTATGCTAAATACTTGTATACTTTTGAGAGTATTATTTCAGAATACACCTTCATTAAATAGTGTAAGTATATTTGTTGTAAATAATTTCTTTATTTTAATTTTGATACTACGTAACTTAATTAAAATATTTTCTTATTCTTCTTCTCCTTCTTCAAATTGTGAATTGTACAATCTTGCGTATGCTCCGTTTTTAGCAAGTAATTCTTTGTGATTTCCCTGTTCTACTATGTCTCCATGCTCCATAACCAATATTAGATCTGCATTCTTTATCGTAGATAACCTATGTGCTATTATAAAACTAGTTCTTCCTTTCATTAAATTATCCATTGCAGATTGTATTTGTATTTCTGTTCTAGTATCTATACTTGAAGTTGCTTCATCTAATATTAATATTTTAGGATCTGCTAAAATAACACGTGCTATTGTAAGAAGTTGTTTTTGTCCTGCAGATATATTTGATGTTTCTTCATTAAGTACCATATCATAAGAATTTGGCAATGTTTTTATGAAGTGATGAACATGGGCAGCTTTTGCTGCTTCTATTACCTCATTATCTGTTGCATCTATTTTTCCATAACGTATATTATCTCTTATAGTTCCACTAAACAACCATGTATCTTGAAGCACCATTCCAAACATTTTTCTTAAGTCTCCACGATTAAATTCTTTTATATTATTTCCATCTATATAAATTCCACCTGAATTCACATCATAAAATCTCATCAAAAGTTTAACCATAGTTGTCTTTCCAGCTCCTGTTGGTCCAACAATTGCAATTTTTTGTCCATCGTGTACCTTTGCATTAAAATCATGAATTATAATATTATTTGGATCATATCCAAACTCTACATGATCAAATGTTACATTACCAACCAATCCTTCTGTTGATTTTGGCCTTTCTAATTCCTGAACTTCTTCTTTTTCTTCCAAAAATTCAAATACTCTTTCAGCTGCAGCGATCATAGTTTGAAGCATTCCAGATATTTGAGCTATTTGTGAAATTGGCTGAGTAAATTGTTTCATATATTGTATAAATGATTGAATATTACCAACTGTAATTTTCCCTTGTGTTGCTAAATAACCTCCAAGAATTGCTACTCCAACATAAGCTATATTTCCTATAAAATTCATAATTGGATGCATAAGTCCTGATAAAAATTGTGATCTCCAAGCTGAACGATATAAATTATTATTTTCTTCTTCAAATGCTTCTGTAACTTTCTTCTCACCATTAAATGCTTTTATAATTAATTGTCCACTATATATTTCTTCTACTTGGCCATCCAAATATGCTAAATGATCTTGTTGAGCTTTAAAATATTTTTGTGATCTTTTTACAATTTTCCCTACAACAAAGATTGTAATTGGTAGAATAAGTATTGCTATAATAGTCATTTCCCAACTAATTGATAGCATCATTACCAAAATCCCAATTACTGTACATATAGCCGTTATAATTTGAGTAACACTTTGATTCAAATTTTGAGAAAGCATATCTACATCATTAGAAATTATAGATAATACTTCTCCATTTGTCTTTTTATCAAAATATCCCATAGGTAATTTATTGATTTTTCTAGCCAAATCATTACGTAATTTATAAGTAACTTTTTGTGCAACATTTGTCATAAGAAATCCTTGTATTGCAGAAAATGCCATACTTACAACATAAAGTATTATCAAAAGTATTAATATGTTAGCAATAACTTCAAAGTTAATTCCACTACCACCAGATAACTTACTAATTAATCCATTGTATATTTCAGTAGTAGCATTACCAAGAATTTTTGGTCCTACTATAGAAAATATTGTACTTCCTATTGCAAAAATTAACACTATTATTACAAGCCACTTATATGGTACTATATACCCTTTTATTAATTTTTTTACTGTTCCTTTAAAATCTTTTGCTTTTTCAGGCGTTTTATTAGCGCCTCCTCTCATTCCTCCCATTGGTCCTGGCATATGTTACTTCACCTCCTTTTGATTAAGCTCTTCTTCTGATAATTGTGATAATGCTATTTGTTTGTATGTTTCACAATTTTTTAATAATTCTTCATGAGTTCCTTTTCCAACTATTTTTCCTTCTTCTAAAACAATTATCTGATCTGCATTCATAATTGTACTTATTCTTTGTGCAACTATTATAACTGTTTTGTTATGAGTTTGAGTATTTAAAGCATCTCTTAAAGCTCTATCTGTCTTTAAATCTAAAGCAGAAAAACTATCATCAAAAACATATATTTCTGGATCAATAGCAAGAGCTCTTGCTATTGATAAACGTTGTTTTTGTCCACCAGATACATTATTTCCACCTTGTGCTATTGGTGAGTTATATCCTTCTTCCTTTTTGTCTATAAATTCAGTTGCTTGAGCAATACTTGCTGCTTTCTTCATTTCTTCATCATTTATATTTTCTTTTCCATATTTAATATTTGATTCAATTGTTCCAGAAAATAACACTCCTTTTTGTGGTACAAATCCTATTCTACTTCTTAAATCTTTTTGTGCTACATCTTTTATATTTACTCCATCTACTAAAAGTTCTCCACCTGTTACATCATAAAATCTTGGTATTAAATTTACTAATGTTGATTTTCCACTTCCTGTACTACCTATAATTGCTGTCGTTTTACCTGGTTCTGCTGTAAAATCTATATCTTCTAAAATTTCAGTATCAGCATCAGGATATCTAAAAGATACATTTTTAAATTCAATTAATCCTTTTTTATTTTCATCAAATTTAACTTGTTTATCTTCTGTTTTATCTTTTATATGTGGTTCTGTTTCTAAAACTTCATTAATACGGTTTGCAGATACAGATGCTCTTGGAAGCATAATAGATATTATTGAAATCATTAAGAAGCTCATTACTATTTGCATTGTGTATTGTAAAAATGCCATCATATCTCCAACTTGCATTATTCCTTGATCAACACTATGTCCGCCTACCCAGATTATAAGAATCATAACACCTTGCATTATAAACATCATTGCTGGCATCATCAAGCTCATTGCTTTATTTACAAATATACTATTTTTCATCAAATTAGTATTTGCTTCATCAAATCTTTTTTCTTCTCTCTTTTGAGTATTAAATGCCCTTATAACAGGTAAACCAGTTAAAATTTCTCTTGTTACTAAATTTAGTCTATCTATTAAAGTTTGCATTTTTTTAAATTTAGGCATTGCTACTATAAATAATACTATTACTATAGCAATTATTGAGAATACTGCAAGTGCAATTACCCATGCCATTGACGTTGTACTAGTTCTTACAACTCTCAATATTCCTCCAATACCTATAATTGGAGCATAAACAACGACTCTAAATAACATTGTTAATAATTGTTGAATTTGTTGAACATCATTTGTGCTTCTTGTAATTAATGATGCTGTTGAAAATTGATTAAATTCTGCAGTTGAAAAGCTCAGTACCTTTTTAAATATTTTTTCTCTTAAAGTTTTTCCAAGTTTTGCAGCAACTCTAGAAGATAAAAACATAATTGTTACTGCTGATGTCATACTTATAAGAGCAACTCCAAGCATTTGAAGGCCTGTCATAAAAATATAGTTATTTTGAATTTTATCTAAGTCTATCCCTATAGCTTTATATTCACTTTTTATTTCTTCAATTGCTGCTTGCTCTAAAATAGAATTTGACATTGAGTTAATTTTATCATTAACACTCTCTAGCATTTTATCTCTTTGTTCATCTGGTATATTTTTTATTACATCCATAATGTTAGTAAAAGATATGTTACTATTGTCTTGATTAACTCCGCTATACATCTGATCTTTTATTGTTTTTTGCATCTCTTCATCTTCTAATTGGTAGATTATCATTAATGGCTTAGCCATAATTTCCTCTAGATTTTCTTTTTCACCTTTAGGAATATTTTTTAACTCATATAATTCTTGATTTTTAAGTTCTGGATAATCTTCTAAATTATCTTCAGTTTTTTCCATTAATTCATAACTATTCATTATTTTTTCATCTTCATTTTCATCTTCATTTGTGAAATACAATAAATTATCTAATTGTGCTTTTCTTATAACACTAGGAACTGCATATTCAATTTCTCCTTGTTGAATACCAATATTTACAATTTTGGATGTAAAATCTGGTAAGTTTAAATCTGCTGCAGCTTGCACACATAATAAAATTATTATAGCTGCAACTAGTAAAATTGACTCTTTTAAGTTTTTTAAAATTTTTAGCATTCCTTCTCCTTTCTTATAACTCCATATTTTATATATTCTATTTGTTTAATATATTTTTTTCTCATTTCTTTTTTTTCATCAATTGAATTAAAAGTTTGAAAAATTGATAGTTTTGTAATAACATGGAGCATGTTAATTACTAATAGTAGATCTTCTTTATTTTCAAATTTTGATGTATCAGCATATTTTAATATATATTCATTAAATTCAGATTTTTTATCATTTCTTTCAAATGGTATAAAATCATTAGTTTTTAAATTTGTTATTACTGTTTTATATAACTCTCTATTTTCTTTATTTTCCGATATCTCTATTAGTTTATCATAAAAATAAAGAAACATTTCAAAAATATCTCCATTTTCTTTAAGTTTCTTTTCAATTAGTTTAACTAATTTTTCATTTCTTTCTTTTAAAATATAATAAAATAAATCTTCTTTACCTTCAAAATACTGATAAAAGCTTCCTCTAGGAATCTGGGCTTCTTTTATTATATTATTTATTGATGCTTCCTGAAGAGGAACTCTTGTAAACTCTTTCCTAGCTGCAGTTAAAATTTTTTGTTTTTTTTCTTCAGAAAGATTTAAAAAAGTTTGAGTTGGCATTTAGCACCTCCTTTTTTCTTTTTATGACATCGTGTCATTCATTATATATTATTTCCATTTTATTGTCAATTAGATTTTTGTGAACTTTTTGTGAACAATTGTATAATTTAGCTATTGATTGATATAGTTTTTATGATATAATCTTAGTATATTTTGTCGAAAGGAATAAAAAACATGTCTGATTTAATTAGTATAATAGTAAATATACATAATAATGAGGAAACACTTAAAAATTGTATAGTTTCTTTAATTTCACAAACTTATAGAGAAATTGAAATTATTTTAATAGATGATGGTTCTACAGATTCATCAGGAAAAATATGTGATGATTTAATTTTAACTAGTTCAAGAATGAAAGTAGTTCATAAAATGCATTCTGGTATAGGTAATAGTAGAAATAGTGGTTTAGATATAGCATCAGGTAAATATATAACATTTGTAAATGCTACTGATACTTTAAAATCAAACATGATAGAAGAACTTTATAAAATTATGCAAAATTATCCAGTTGAGATCGCAATTTGTTCAGTAGAAAATAAAAAGAACACCAATTTTGATTATAAAACTATAACTCTAGGCAAAGAAGATGCTCTTAGACAACTATTATTAGAAAAATCTATTAAAAATACTATTTATGGTAAATTATTTAAAAGAGAATTATTTAATTCTATAAGATTTTCTGAAGATAATTCTCAAATCGTTACTAAACTCTTCGAGCTTAGCTCTAAAGTTGCTTTTACCAATAACTGTCTTTATATATGTAACCTAAATGAGACATTTTCTAGAAGTTCACTTATTAATAATTCTATTAGAATTATGCAATTATATCCTAATCTAAAAATTCAGTGTCAATACAGCATTTTAAAGAATATTCAAGATGAATTTTATGAATGTTTTTGTAATAATAAAGTGATTGAAAATCAAGAAAATATGTATAAGATGTTTATTCAAATAGTTAAAGATAATGAAGAAAGAATTTCTCCATTTTTGTCATATATAAGAAAGGCTCATATGTATCTACTTGCTGATAATTATATGACATATAAAAGAATTTGTCCTGTTCTTCCTGAATTAAGTATTGACAATTAAAAAGGCCCTAAAAAGGGCCTTTTTATTACTTATATTTTTTTATAATATATAATATATTCCGAATCACTACCACCTTCTAATACTATATCATATTGTTCAATAGTATTTTTTATTTCTTCTTTAGGATAATAATTTTCTTCTATTTCTTCTAAGTCTTCTTCTTCTAAAAGTTCATCAATAATATTTTTGTCATTCTCATCTTTTGAATTGTCGTCACTATTTTTAAACTTATCATTCAAAATATATCCCTCAAAATTTTTAGAATTAACTATTTTTTTATCACCTTCATATCCGTTTATATATTCAGTATATAATATAGTATTATCTTCAATATCTACATGATTAATTGTAACTCTAGCTTTTCTTTTATAATAATAATAAACCTCATTTATTCCTGATGAAAATATTCCATCACTATTTCCTATTTTTCTAGAAATTTCATATCCTGGAATTTCTTTTTCTTCTATATTATATTCATCACCAACTATTCCTTTTACTATTTTATTAGGCAATATCTTTTCTCCAGTTAATTCATCAATATAAGATATTTGTACATTTCCGATTTCATTATAGTATAAATTCACAGTACAATTTTCAGAAGTCATATTTCCATTAAGAACTTTATCTGAAATGCAATATTCATATCCTTTAATCTTTTTAGGATTTATATCATATTCTTTACCTTCATATCCATCAATATAAGTTTGAGGAATAATTTCTTCACCAGTAATTTTATTTAAATATTTAACATTTATTCCTGCTTTTTTTGCATATAAATATTTAATATTTATTCTTTCCTTCTTTAGTCTACCATGTTCTTCTCCTTCTACTTTAACTAATGTATAATTTTCTAATTGTTTCTTGCAATCTAATAAATTATATTCATCATTAACACTACCAACTATACTTTCTTCTGGAGAGAGTTCTATATTAGAGTTTATATCTAAATATTTCATTCTAACTCCATTAGATGGCAAATTAATCTTATATGTTAAAGTATCTGAAAAATTATTATTATTATCACAAGCTTTTATATGCAAATAATAATCTTTATCCCATTCAATTTTAGTATGTAATATAGGAGTATTATCCAATTTATTAACTTGATCTAAAATTGCATTACTAGCAGGATTATTATCTATAACATAGCTATAACCTTTAATACCTGATTTGCTAAAGATTTCAGAAGTTTCCTTTTTTACATTATTTTCTTGTATATAATATTCATATTTAGTTCCATTATCTATTGCTTCATCAAAATCTATAATTATATAGTCATCAACTATTGCCGTCTTTATATTTGTTATATTATTTGGTTTTGCCATGTCTTGTGTATCTAATTCAAATACTTTTGTATCTTTAAGTAAACCATTTTTATTTTCTTTATCTTTAGCTTCTGTAAACTCTTCATTATCCATTCTTTTATAAATTTTAATGTCTTTATTAGATAATGGGCTGCTTACAATCTCTATCTTAGACGTTTTTCCTTTGCTTTCTTCTAATTCACTAACCTTTAAGATATTTTTATTCATTTGTATATAAATAACAATACTTGCAAATATGATTATAAAAAAGCATAATATTATTTTTATCTTTGGAGTAAAGATTTTTTCCATAGGCAAAATCCTCCTTTTTTATAATATAAAATATAAGTGGGAGTTAAAATAATCTGAATAGATTATTTTATTAAGAAATAAAACAACTTGATATCAAACTGCAAAAACATTATATATGGTAAAATATGGATTGTCAAGTAAAATCAGTCGCCAAATTTCGACATTATATTACTTGTATTTATATAAAAATAACCTTACCTATTAAGGTTAAAAGCTTAATAAGTAAGGCATTTTTTTAATATATATTTTTGTTTTATTATTTATTTTTAATCATAAATTATTTTGCTGCATCTAAAATTTGAGGAGCTATTTGTTTTTTTCTAGATACTACTCCTTCAAGTATCATTGAGTCAAATTCATCTAATTTTTTATTAAATGCTTTTTCAACTATATCTTTATCGCTTCCTAAAACAATTATTTTTGAATTAGTATTAATTATATCTGTTATAACAAAGATAAATATATTTAACTTTTTATCTGAAATTTCCTTTTCCATTGCAAATTCAAGTTCTTCTCTTCTTGCAAAAACATCATCTATATCTGCAGTGTTAACTTGTGATATAACAAACTTTTTACTATCTGCATTAAATTCTTTAGCATCTAAATTAATTACTTCTTCACTAGAATATGTGCTTAAATCAGTTCCTGCTTTAAGCATTTCTAATCCATATTCATCAGCTTTAAGTCCTGTTATATCTTCTAATTCTTTTACTGCTTCTATATCTTTTTGTGTACATGTTGGTGATTTTAATAAAAGAGTATCTGATATAATAGCACTAATCATCAATGTTCCTATAACTTTATCTATTTCTAAGCCTTCTTTTTTATATTCTTCGAACAATAAAGTAGCTGTACATCCATAAGGCTTAGCTAAATAATATAATGGCTCATTTGTTATAAAATCTGCTATTCTATGATGATCTATAACCGCTAAAACTTTTGCATCATCTCTACCATCTATACTTTGAGCAGCTTCATTATGATCTACTAATATAAGTTTTTGTCCTTTTTCTACTTTTTCTATTAGTCTTGGTTCTTCTACTTTTAAATAATTTAGCACATACCCTGTTTCCTTGTTTACTGTTCCAAGTCTTACTGCTTCTGCATCTACATTATGATGCTTTGCTAACTTTTCCATAATTAAGCTAGAACATATAGAGTCGGTGTCAGGATTCTTATGTCCAAATATTAATACTTTATCTTCCATATTTATTCCTTCTTTCTAATTTATATAGTTTTATTTATTATACAGTTTATTATATAATCTTTATCTAAAGATTGTCAATATTTTAAAAAATTATTTAATTTAGATAATATAAGCTAAAATAAAAAGCATTTAAATTTTTTTAATAATCTAAATGCTTTTTTATTTTTATTCTTTTACCAATTTAGAAAACGCTTTTTTTCCTTTTCTTAAAATAACGCCATCATTTAATTGTGTTTCTGGTATTTTATATGATACATCAGTTATTTTTTCATCATTTACTGTAATTCCACCTTGAGATATTAAAGTTTTAGCTTGTCCCTTAGAAGATGCAAATCCTGCTTTTATAATAGCATCTACAATTGTATCATTTTCATTTATTAGTGTTTTTGGAATATTTTCTGAGTCTTTACCATTTTCAAATAAACTATTTGATGCTTCTTCTGCTTTTTTAGCTTCTTCTTCTCCATGTACTAATTTTGTAATTTCAAAAGCTGCTATTTTTTTAGCTTCATTTATCTTTTCACCTTTTAGGCTTGATAATCTATCAACTTCTTCCATAGGTAAGTAAGTTAGCATGCTTAATACAGTCTTTACATCTTCATCTGCTATGTTTCTCCAATATTGATAAAATTCGTATGGAGATGTTTTTTCTTTATCTAACCATAATGCTCCTTTTTCTGTTTTTCCCATCTTTTTACCTTCTTTGGTTGTAAGAAGTTTAAAAGTTAGTCCGAAAGAATCATCATGTCCTATTCTTCTTATTAAATCAACTCCACCTAATATATTAGACCATTGATCATTTCCGCCCATCTCTAATTTACAGTTATATTTATCATGAAGATATAAAAAGTCATAAGATTGCATAAGCATATATCCCATTTCAAAAAATGTAAGCCCTGAATCTTTTCTTGCTTTATAACATTCAGCAGCAAGCATTTTATTTATAGTAAATAAAGAACCTATTTTTCTCATAAAATCAATATAATTAAGATTAAGTAACCAATCTGCATTATTTACAATAATAGCTGCATTTTCTCCTTCGAAGCTTAAAAATTTCTCTAATTGTTTTTTACAGCACTCAACATTATGCTCTATATCCTCTTTTGATAGCATTTTTCTCATATCTGTTTTTCCTGATGGATCTCCTATTGTAACAGTTCCCCCACCCACTAATATTATTGGCCTGTGACCAGCTTTTTGCATATATGAGGCTACCATCATAGAAACAAAATGTCCCACATGCAAACTATCTGCAGTTGGATCAAATCCTATGTAAAATGGAATACTTTCTTTATCTAATAATTTTCTTAAATCTTCTTCAAAAGTTACTTGCTCTACATATCCTCTTTCTTTTAATGTATCTAAAACATTTTCTTTCATCAATATTCTCCTTAATAATTGTTTATCTTTATTTATACATAATTATAATGCATAAATTTTATCATATATTTGCTAATATATCAATATTTTATATATTTGCAATATTTTTATACACAAGCTTATCTAAATACTTTTTATTTTTTTCTAAATCTTTTCTAATTTTTGTTGCACAAATAGGAATCTCTTTACTTACTCTTCTATCTATTACATTTAAATCTCTTGCTACATATTTTCCATATAACTCACTACTATAAAAATGCGTAACAGGAATATTTTTAAATACATCTTTCAAATAATTAGTCTGTATTTTTACACTCTCTTCATCCATTCCGTATTTTTGTGGTGGGTTTTCTCCTAGTATTATATTAACATTAGGATATAATTTTTTTATCCATTCTGCTCTTTTTTCTAAAGGTACATCAGTTACATCAGTATTATTTATAAGTACATACATTTTATCCATTTCTTTTAGGGCTGTATCTAATAAATATTCATGTCCTTTATGAAAAGGAGCAAACTTTCCTATCGTAAAACCTATTTTCATTACATATCCTCTTTACTTTTATTGTAATTCATTTTTCTTATCTATATTTTGAAGTTGGAATCTATATTCTTGTTTTACCATTGGATATTTTTCTTTATCTACTTTTGATAAAAACATATCTAAAGGTCTTATATATAATTTTCCTTCATCATACAGCTGCCTATAAACAGCATATTTTTCTCCTGTTTCACTATGATAAGCAATATCTTCTAATATATAATAATTGTTTTTAAAATGTCTATATATTCCTTTTATTTTTACTATATTTCCCATCTTTTTTCCATTCTTAAAATAATATTTTATTATATTTTTATATATTTTATACTATAAAAAGCTGACTAAATAAGAGCCAGCTTTTTGTAATCTTATGCTTATGATATTAGTTAAGTATTATTTATTAATAATTTTCAGCTTTGATTTCGAAAAAAGCTTTTGGATGATTACATACTGGGCATACTTCTGGAGCATATTTTCCTATTACAATATGTCCACAATTTCTACATTTCCAAATTCTTTCATCATCTTTGCTAAATACTAAACCATTTTCAACATTTTCTAATAGTTTTAAATATCTTGCTTCATGCTCTTTTTCTATTTTTCCTACTTGTTCAAAAAGATAAGCTATTTTATCAAATCCTTCTTCTTTAGCTTCTTTAGCCATTCTATCATACATGTCTGTCCATTCGAAATTTTCCCCTTGAGCTGCTGCCTTTAAGTTTTCTTTAGTAGAAGGAATATCTCCACCATTTAATAATTTAAACCATAATTTTGCATGTTCTTTTTCATTATCTGCTGTTTCTTGGAATATTGCTGCTATTTGCTCATATCCTTCTTTTTTTGCCTTACTTGCAAAATATGTATATTTATTTCTTGCTTGTGACTCTCCTGCAAAAGCTTCCATTAAATTTTTCTCTGTTTTTGATCCTTTTAGTTCCATATATATACCTCCATCTTTCATTTTTTACATTAATAATATATCACAAAAAAACAATTCGTGCAACCTAAATATCAAAAAAATATGTAGCTTCCAAATCCGCTTCATGTGTAAGTAAAGCTAAAGGATATTTTTTATAAGCTTCTCCTATTGTTGCATATAATTCTTTAGGCTCTGTATATCCCATATGCCATCTAATAGAATATTTTTCTTCATTTGTTAATTTTATATATTCACATAGCATCATAACAGATTTCTCACCATGGCCATATGGAATTGTATCTTCTACAGTATAGTATGGAACTTTTTCCCAGACTCCTAATGCATTTTTTGCATTTCTATAATCTACTTTATAATAATTTACTTTGCAAATATCATGTAAAATCCCAATAATTATAATTGATTCTTTAGGCACATTTAAATTTATTACTGAATTTTTAACTTTTTGTTTTAGAATTTCATATACCTTCATACTATGCTCAGCAAGTCCACCTTCAAAACATCCATGAAACCTTGTACTAGCTGGTGCTTTAAAAAAATCTGATTTTTGCATAAATGCTATTAGATTTTCTATTCCAGGTCTATTTGTACTTTTTAATAATTCTATGATTTGATTTTCCATTATTATTCCTCCGTTTTTTCGACTGTTTCTACTAACCTTTTTCCTATATTTGCTATTAGTGTCGGTGCATTATTTATATTTTTTGTAAAAACTCCTACTAAATAAGTTTCTTTACCATAAATTATTCCATAATCATGCACATATCCACCATAACTTCCATATTTATGTGCTACATCATATTCCAAATATTCCTTTAAGTATTTTCCAAAAGATGATTTTTTCATATTTTCTAGTAATTGAGCATATTTTTCTGAATTTTCATACAAATGTTTTATAACATCAAAAGAAAATTTAGGGCATGTTACATTTGATGAATAAAATGTACTTTCTAATTCTGCATCTGAATACTTTGCAATCTCTTTTCTATATTTGCTCCAACCTATATTACTTATTAATATATTATTCGCAGTATTATCACTATCTACAATAAGTTCTTCTAATAATACAGAAAGAGGGATAGAAGAACCTGCTTTATATTTATTTGTTACATCTCCTCCACCTGCTTCAAAATTTCCAGATTTATATACATAAGTAACTTCTAGATCTAGTTCTCCAGAGTTTATTTTATCATAATAGTACATAGCGACTGGCACTTTTACTGTACTTGCAGCAGTAAAATATTTGTTTTCATTATAAAAATAGTATTTTTTATTGTTTACATTATAATAAAAAAAACCAAAGTTATTTGTATTTAAACCATAATTGCTTCTAATACTTCCTATAAGTTCTTTTACATTTTCATCTTCTATCTCTTCAATATATACAGAGTCTTCAACAGTAATATCATGCCTAATTTCACTAAAACGTTCAATTGGCACAAAAACTTCTTGGCTTATATTTCTTCTTTCTAAATAAAATGTAAATATAATTATCATTAATAATATACATATACAAATAATGCATATAAAATTTTTAATATTTTTTCCTTTTTCTTTCCTTTGTTTCATTTCTTTCCCCTTTAAAAAGTTTATCTGACGATTTTTATTTTACATTTATTTTTTTAACATGTCAATTATTTACAATTTGATAACTTATAAGTTTAATTTTATTTGATATATACTCTTCATTATCACTAATTGGACCACTTAATTCTGTTGATAAATATTTTTTATTATCATCTGGAAAAACTGTAACACTTGGCTTTTTACTTACATCATTTTGAAGGACTGCACCTAAAAAATTAGCTCCTGATGATATTCCTACTCCTAATCCTAAGTTCCTAGATAACTTTCTTGACATATTAATTGCATCATCATCATTTATTAAATATATTTCATCGATTTTATCTTTATGCAATAAATCAGGTACAAATTCATCTCCTATACCTTCTATTTTATGATTACCTTTAATTTTTCCTCCTGAAATAAGTGGCATTTTTTCTGGTTCTATAGCAACAATCTTACTTTGATCGTACTTTTCTTTTATTTTAGAACCTACTCCCATTAAAGTTCCACCTGTTCCTACTCCAGATATAAAAGCACCTATTTCTTCATTTACATCATCCAAAATTTCTTTTCCTGTTATTTTATAATGTACTTCAAAATTATCTTTGTTTGCAAATTGATCAACTAAAAATCCATTTTCTTTTTCAGCCATCTCTTTTGCTCTTTTAATACATTCTAAAAAACCTCCTTCTTCTTCTGATATAAGTACTACATTTGCCCCATACATATTCATGATTTTTATTCTTTCTATGCTTACCCAACTTGGCATAAAAATATATACAGGATGTTTTAATTTAGCTCCCACAGCCGATAATGCAATTCCTGTATTTCCACTTGTCGCTTCTATTATAGGCATATTTGCTTTTAATTTATTTTTTCTTATTGCTTTATCTATAATATAATAGGCTACTCTATCTTTTATACTGCCTGTTGGATTATAATATTCTAATTTTGTATATATATACTTTTCTTCTCCATTATAATCATAGTCTATTCTTATCATTGGCGTATTTCCTACAAAATTCATAACAACCCCCTTTTTTATTATGTAATTATATTTTTAATGGCTCATTTGCTTTATATAATTGTATATTACTTTCTCTACATGTTTTAAAGCATCCAAACTTGACATATAATTTTCCTTTGTTTTATTTTTTGAATATAATTTCATCATTTTTAAGTTTTGATTATATATTCTTTTATATATTATAGATAGTGCCATTTTTCCATAGCCTTGTTTCCACTTTTTTATAATCTCTTCCTCATCCATAATTTTATTATGGACTTTTTAATCTAATTTATTAAATTTATAATCCATAATATAAAATTTAAAATTATACTTATTTGTGCAATTCCAGCTAAAGTGCCAGTTATTAATCTTCTTATATTAGTAGATTCTTTGATTTTTTTATATTGAATAAACCAATCTATAAACATTATGATTAAAAATAAAAATCCTAAAAGAGTAGGTACTCTTATTTTTAAAGAATATAATATTACCGCAATTATTTGCCCCAATAAAATTCCTGTACATCTACCGCAAATAGGGAATTGCCACTTTCCAATAAAAAAACTTCTGTCTGGCCTTTGATGGCAACCACATCTATTTCCTAATCTCATAAAAAATGCCCAAGTTTTTATTTTATTTTGTTTTTTCATTAAAATCTCATCCCACAATCATTGCAAATATGTGTTGTATGTGTCGTAGTTGTTGTATCTCCTGTATTACATAGACCACATAAAATTCCTGGCCATCCAAAAAGTAAATATCCACAACATGCATCTCCACCATCAAATCCTTTTGTATGTGTATTTGTATTTACTATACTTGATATATTTGTACTTCCACAATTAGGACATTTCATAACATTTTCCTCCTTATATTTCATCTCCGCATTTTTTCTTTTTTATTAGTTTGAATTTTTCTTTATCCTTTTTAGTTACAATTAGTTCTTCTATATTCCCACAATTACATATTTTTAAAGTAATTTTTCCTTTTTCAATTATAGGGTGCCTTAATATCCTTTTACTAGCATTTCCATAATCTTGTTTTGATATAGCTATATATGTAAATTTTTCATCTTCATATGGTACTACAGCATTTTTCATATATTTATGCATTTTATTTCTTTGAACTCTAACAGTTGCATGACACCAATCATTTTCTGGTAATTTACATTTGTCTTGATTAGTGCAAGGAGCTATTATATATGCTCCTTTGTCTATTGCATACTCTTTAGCCTTTTTTATTATTTCAAAACCTTCCATAGTTCCAGGCTCTACAATTAGTAAAATTTTATTAGTTGTTTTATATAATTTATCTATTACTTTGATTCTATCCTCTTTTGAAAGTTCATTTAAAACATAACTTGCTGTAACTAAATCATAGGTATCTTTTATATCTTCTTTTAGAATATCTATATTTTCCCAGGAAACATTTGTAAGTGTATTTTTCATCAAACACTTAGCAAGATTACTCATTACATTTTCTCTATCTAAGCAATTAATGTTTTTAACTTTCATAGTATTAGAAATTGCCCAAGCCATAGCTCCTGTTCCAGATCCAACATCTATTACAGTATCTATTTTACAATTAGCTGTATTAAATGTATACTTTAATGTCATCATATCCGCTGCATAAGTTGCTGGCATTCTAATTACTGCATAGGCTAAGGCTTCTACTTCCTTATTCAATAACGTCTTTCCCGTTCTTTTTTCATTCATATATCTATTACTTATAGCATTCGCACTTGATTTTAATTCAGAAATGCTTATGTTTTTTATTTGTTCATTTATTGCATCTTCTAGTAATTTAGGTAGTTCCATCATTTCTCCTATTTTTTTAATATTTTAGCTACAAAAAATCCTTCTTGGTATTTATCAGGTAATATTCTTATTGCATTTTTTAGTTGTTCATTATAACCTTTTGTAATTCCTTTTATACTATTATCAATCTTTATATCTATATTAGTTATTTCTATTCCTAATCTTTCTATAGCCCAATTTAATATTTCTTCATTTTCCTTTTTATTTAAAGTACAAGTTGAATATACCATATTTCCACCTGGTTTTAAAGATTTTACAGCACTCTCAAATAATTTCTTTTGCAATTTAGTTAATTCTTCTACTTGATAGGTAGACCAATTTTTATATGTTTTTACATCATCTACTAAAAATCTACCTTCTCCGCTACACGGAGTATCTAATAAAATTTTATCAAAAAATTCGGGATATTCATCTCCTATAATTACTCCATTTTTATTTTCTACTTTAGCTATATGTGCCCCTTGCAGATTTATATTATATTTTAATCTATCTACTCTTATTTTATCTATTTCATTAGCTAAAATATATCCATTATTATTCATAATAGCTGCTAATTCAGTTGTTTTGCTCCCTGGAGCTGCTGTCAAATCAAGTACTTTTTCACCCTCTTTTGGATTCAATATTATTGGTGGTATCATACTTGATAAGCTTTGAATGTATATGTATCCATTTTTATAAATATCTAATTGTTGCAATTCTTTTTCACTAGCATTTTTTATAATTAATGAATCACCATACCAAGAAACTTGTTCATATTGTATGTTATTATCTTCTAGATTTTTCATTAAATTTTTAATATTATACTTAAGAGTATTTACCCTTAAAGTAGTCATTCTTTTTTCTGTCATTCCACTTAAAATCTTATCTGCTACTCTTGAATTAAAAATATTATATATTTCATTTATAAAATCTAATGGTAGTTTATTTTTCGCTTGCATTATATTTTTTAATTCCATAATTATTACCTTTCTAATTTAACCTATTAAAATTACTGTTTTTGAATTTATTTTTTCTAATAATTCTATCATTTTTTCTTTTTCTATTGCTACACATCCCATTGTTGGTTTTCCTGTAGTACAATGTAAAAATATAGCACTACCTTTTCCAGGAATATTTTCTTTATTTGTATTTATTTCTATCCCATACTCATATTGATTTTTATATTCTATTAAATGTTCTGCCGTATTCCAATCTTTTTCTACTTTTGTTATATCTACTAATTTATTATAGTATTTTGAGTTTACATCATCTATCCAATATAAATTTTTGTTGATCTTTATATATTTCATACTTTTATCAATTTTTATATCATGCATTCCAAAAGCTATTCCTAGTTTAAATATTCCTTTAGGAGTTTTTCCATCTCCTTCTTTCTTTTTTATTGTCAAACCATTTTTTCCTATAAATGCCTTAGTTTTCAATAATTTATATTTACTTTTGTAATTATATAATGATAAAAATCCATTATTTACTATAATTAAATTTTCAGAATTTGTTATTTTAAATAATTTTTCTATCATATATTTTCACAAAAGGCATAATAATTATACCTTTTACCTTTCTTATAATTTTAACATATTTTGAAGGTATTTGAAAAGAGTTTTTTTATTATAAAAGTCCTATGCAATACACAAGACTTTTATTTATTATTATCTTAATATTTTTAATACCTATTTGTCATATATCTATTATTATTTGGTGAAACTAGCGGAACTAAATTACTATAAGCAGATATTGTTATAAATTTTATAGAATATATATCGCAATATACCAAACTATCATTTTCAAATGACCTAAGCAAAATATAACTAGCACCTACTTCCTCCAAAATACCTATTCTATCTGTCATGTTATTAGTTCCTATTAAAAACTCCACTCTCATCAATTTTCCAATTTGCTTGCGTAAAAAAGCAGGTGTATAAATTGGATTTGTAAGCACCTCTGGCATATTATTATTAGGATTATTAAGTACTACATCTGTATTTTGCATATCATCCATTTATTAAGTCCTCCTTATTATTTATATCTGGTTAAAATATATAGCTTTTTATGTTGAAGAATACATTTCAGTTGGTCTAAAAAAACAATGCTGTACTATTCTTGTATGAAAAGTTCCTGAACCATTATACGGAAACGTGCCAGGGCAATTTGGTCTAAAAGGATTCATATACCACAAACATTCTCCTGCTTCTGATATTTTATTTCCAGCAATTGCCCAATCTGCAATGCTATATTCTACATCTGTTGGATTCATATTATATATATTTTGTAAATTTGGTTTTCCATTAATACTTTCTCGTACACAATCAAATTGACCTTGTTGGTAAATAATATTTCTTATACTTCCACCTTGTGAAACTCTTGCATATTCACCTTCTGAAACATTTACTCTATTCATTATAACTGAAGCTACTGCTCTCATTCCAATGTCTCCTTCTCCACCGTGCCTCACATTGTATAATTCTCGCCAATAGTTCTCTATCTGAATAAGCCATATAATCCCCCTCTTATGGTTATTATATGGCTTATTCATTATATTTGTGATATTTATTTTATATTTAAAACAGCTATACTTTCTACATGAGTACTATAGCAAAAATTATCTATTGGTATTATTTTCTCTATTTTATATGTATCTTCTAACATTTGCAAATCTCTTACTAATGTTGAAGGATTACAGCTAACATATACAATCCTTTCTAGTTTTAATTTATTAATGTTATCTATTGTTTTATTATCCAGTCCCTTTCTTGGAGGATCTACAATTACTACATTAGGAATTATATTACTATTTATTAATTTTGAAAAAGAATATTCTACATCACCTAATATAAATTCAATATTATCAATTTTATTTATTCTAGCATTTTCTTTTGCGTCATTTATTGCATCTTCTATAATTTCAATTCCATATACTTTTTTTACATATTTTGATGCAAATATTCCTATGGTTCCTATTCCACAATATAAATCACATAATATATCTGTCTTTTTTAATTTAGCTTCTTTTACAGCTTCTTTGTACATTTTTTCAGTTTGAATAGGATTTACTTGATAAAACGAATTTGGAGATATTTTAAAAGTATATTCCTCTAATTTATCTTCTATATATCCATTTCCGAAAACTACTATGTTTTCTTTTCCTAATACAACATTTGTATTTTTATTATTTAAATTAAGAACGATTGTTTTTATCATAGGAAATTTTTGTATTATTTCTTCAAAATCTATATTTATTTTTCTATCACTATTTATGACTAATACACACATAATTTCATGAGTTTTAAATCCTTCTCTTATCATAATATTGCGAAGTAAACCTTTACCTGTTTTTTCATCATAAATACTATCTTTCCATTTTTCTAAAATGAATTTAGCAATTTCTTGAGATATCTTAGTTTGTATCTTACATTCACAAATAGGTACAATATTATGGCTTCTTTTAGCAAAAAAACCGATTTCTTTTTTATTATTTACTGGAAATATTGCTTTATTCCTATAAAACATAGGTTTTTCCATACCAATAGTATTTTCTATGGTAACTTTTGTTTTTAACATTTTATTAACTAAATTTTGTACTTTTTCCTTTTTTATTCTTAATGTTTCTTCATATTCAATATGTCTTAAATCACAACCTCCGCACTGTGGATAAGTTTTACAATCAGTATCTACTCTATATTTAGATTTTTCAATTATTTCTATTACTTTTGCAAAAGCATGAGATGAAAGTACTTTAAGAATATGTATTTTGCATTTTTCTCCTTTTAATGCTCCAATTACAAAAATGGTATAGCCATTTATTTTTGCTATACCTTCTCCATTTGCTCCATAATCTATTATATCTACTATATATTCTTCATTCTTTTTTATATTTATTTCCATGTTTATTTTTATTTATTTTCTTCCTCTTCTTTTATTTTTTTAGATAATTCTTCTATTTTTTTGTCTTCTTCTTTTAGTCTATTATCTGATATCTCATCCATAAAACCATTTAGGTCAAATTGTTGCAATAAATCATCTGTTGTGCCATCTAAATCAATCCCTAAATCTCTTAAAAATTTTTGTCTCATTTTTCATTCACCTCTATCTTATATAATACATGAAAACGTAAAAATTTTCAAGTAATTTATATAAATATCTTGACAAGTTAATTAAAAAAGTGTATCATATTTATTGTTCACAACAAATGCGGATGTGGCGGAATTGGCAGACGCGCTGGTCTTAGGAACCAGTACCAATGGTGTGGGGGTTCAAGTCC
>CALXPX010000004.1 GCA_944390305.1 uncultured Clostridia bacterium | reverse complement strand
GTAGTAATTTCTGCTTCACATAATACATATGACTTTAATGGGATTAAATACTTTAGTAATAAAGGAATGAAAATACCAGATAGTTTGGAAGAAGAAATAGAAGAAATTTTAGACTCAGATAAAGTAGATGAGCTTAAGGCGGAGAGTAATAAAATAGGAGTATCTGAAATAAGAGAAGATTTATTAGATGAGTACCTTTATTTCTTTAGAAAGAATTTTGAAGATGAATTTGAAACATTAGATAAAGAAAATTTTGTAGTTGCCATAGATACTGCCAATGGAGCAACATCAGTTATTGCAGACAAGGTATATACAGCACTTGGAATAAAGCACTATATTATAAATAATACTCCAAATGGAATCAATATTAATGAAAATTGTGGATCTACACATTTAGATATGCTTAAAAAGTTTGTTACTGCTAATCATTGTAACTTAGGAATAGCATATGACGGCGATGGAGATAGATGTTTAGCTGTAGATGAAAATGGAAAAGAGATAGATGGCGATATAATAATGGCAATAATATCAAATAGCCTAAAAAAAGAAAATAAACTAGCAAAAGACACTTTAGTTGCAACAGTAATGAGTAATTTAGGAATGACTAAATATGCAAAAGAAAATAATATTCATTTAGAACAAACTAAAGTTGGAGATAGATATGTATTAGAAAACATGCTAAAAAATGGATATAATTTAGGAGGAGAACAATCAGGACACATAATATTCTTAGATTACAATCCAACTGGAGATGGAATTTTAACATCTTTAATGCTTTTAAGAGTAATGCTAAAAGAACAAAAAAGTGTATCTGAACTAGCAAAAATAATAAAAATATATCCACAAGTATTAATTAATGCCAAAGTAAATTCAGATAAAAAATATGATTTTGATAAAGACGAAGAAATACAAAAAAGAATAGAAAATTTAGAAAAAGAATTTTCTGGAAATGGAAGAGTATTAATTAGAGCATCAGGAACAGAGCCATTAGTCAGAGTTATGATAGAAGGAGAAAACCAAGAATATATAACTAAAAAGGCAAAAGAACTTGCTGAATTTATTAGTGAAAAGTTAAAATAATATAAATAAGAATGAGAAAAAATCTCATTCTTATTTCAACTTTGAAAGTTAAAAAATAAAATAAATATGTAATATAAATGTAATATGGAAATTATTGACAATAAAATGAAAACATGTATAAAATATAAATAAAAATTATAAAGAGGAAAAAGAGAAAAAGCATGAAATGTAAAAAAATAAATAAAAAATCAGAATTACTAAAGTTAAAAAAAGAAATTAATGGTATAACATTAATTGCGCTTGTTGTAACTATAATTGTACTTTTAATATTATCGGCCATAGCTATTAATTTAACAATAGGAAATAACGGAATAATTAAAAGAGCACAAGATTCTACACAAAAATGGGAAGAAGCAACTGCTAATGAACAAAATGAATTAAATGAAGTAGCAAATTTTATGGATAAATATTTAAATGATAATGATGACTCAGAAGATAATGAAGATAATCCAATTCTTACAGAAGTTAAATTAGGTGATTATATAAATTATGACGCAGGAATATGGACAAAAGAAGAAATAGATGAACTAAAAAGTCAAAATATGTATGTAGATGGTAGCTTGCCAACTATAGAAGAAGCATTTAAATTTGGAGGTTTTACAGAAAACCAAAGTAGAAACAAATCTATAGATGCATATGAAAATTCAAATATAACGCAAAATCCTGATTTTTCAGAAGGATGGAGAGTTTTAGCAATAAATGAGGATGGAAGCTTAAAAATAGTAAGCGCAGGAACAGTAGAAGCATTCAGACATTCGCAATATTCTCCAATGGATGGATTTTATTCAGGATATTATTGTGAATATATTTTAAGAAAAGTTGTAAATGAAAATGATACAGATCATACAGAGGAAGATTATATAAATGCTGGAATAGTACCAAGAGATTTTTCAATGTATGAAAATGAATTAGCAAAAAATAACTCTGCACACTGTATGTCTATATATGATGCATACAATATTACAGGTTCATTAGAGTCTACTACAAATAAATTACGCAACCTAGGCATATTTTATCATTTAGCTAGTGGACAAGGGAAAACTGCTTTAGCAAGAGTACAACCTAATGGTGATATATTTGCATCTGAAAACACTTGTTATGGTATTAGAATAGTTCTAGATTTAAAACCAGAAGTAGTGATTGCTAGTGATAATACAGGAGATGGAACAAGTTTTGAAAAAGCATGGAAATTAAGCCTAAAATAAAAAACAAATATATAAATTTTACTTGACTATCTGTAACATAAATGTAACATAATCTTAATATAAAATGTATTGAAAAAAATATACAAATATTATATCATTAAATAAACTAAAACAAAGGAGGAAATAGCTATGCCAATTATTGATTTTACAAATCCAATATATGTTGTTGTAGCACTTGTATTAGTTCTATTATGTGCTTTTCTAGCAAATCAATATAAGAAAAACACAATACCATGTATAGTGTTATTAGTATTTTTAGCAATACTAGTAGGACATACAATAGAATTATCAGTATTAGGAGATGTAGCAAATATAGCAGTCTTTGCAGTATCAATAGCTGTTGATGAAATATTTATATTTGTTTCATTCTTAATGTTCTTATGGTTAGATAAGATCCAAGTAGAAACAAGCAAAACAACAAAAAAGGGTAAAAAATCTACAAAGTCAGATAAACAAGAAAAAGTAATTGAAAAAGATGGCTTAGATGTACTTTGGAAGAAAATATAAGGAAAATTATATAAAGATTTTCGAAAATTTTTAAATCAATTCCTAATAAAATGGAATTGATTTTTTTTCCATTTTATAATATAATA
Source organism: uncultured Clostridia bacterium (assembly GCA_944390305.1). Classification (GTDB taxonomy): domain Bacteria; phylum Bacillota; class Clostridia; order TANB77; family CAG-508; genus CAG-793. Next base: position 19,498 of record CALXPX010000004.1, on the reverse strand, counting down.
TTTACGCTGTATTAAAATTAAAATAAAAGTCAATAATACAAATAAAAATAGTTTAACTTTAGGAGGTAATATTATTATGGTTTCAAAAAGAAAAGTTGTTTTAGTAGGTACAGGATTTGTAGGAATGAGTATGGCATATGCCTTAGAAAATCAAGGAGGAGTTAATGAACTTGTTTTAATAGATGTTTTAAAAGATAAAGCAGAAGGAGAAGCAATGGACTTAGCTCATGGTCTTTCTTGTGCACCAAGTAGAATTGACATAAAAGCTGGAGATTATGATGAATGTTCAGATGCAGATATAGTAGTTATAACAGCAGGTTTAGCCCAAAAGCCAGGACAAACAAGACTAGAATTAGCTAAAACAAATGCTGGGATAATGAAAAGCATAACTGAAAGTGTTGTTAAGTCTGGATTTAAGGGAATATTTGTTATAGCAACTAATCCAGTAGACTTAATGACATATGTCGTAGAAAAAGTATCAAACTTTCCAAAACATAAAATAATTGGTTCAGGAACAGTTCTAGATACTTCAAGACTAAGATACTTATTAGGAAATAGATTAAAGATATCTCCTAAAAATATACATGCATATATTATGGGTGAACATGGAGATTCTTCATTTGTTGCTTGGTCACATAGCTATGTTGGTTGTAAACCTTTAATTCAAATATTAAAAGAAAAAGGAAAAAGTGAAAAAATATTAGATGAAATATATACTGAAGTACAACAAGCAGCATACGAGATTATTAATAGAAAAAAAGCAACATATTATGGTATTGGTTTAGGACTAGCTAAATTAGTTAAAACAATATTGAATAATGAACATGAAATTTTAACAGTTTCTACTTACTTAGATAATAATTATGGACATTCAGGATTATATATGGGAGTCCCAGCAATTATCAGTAATAAAGGTGTAGAAGATATATTAAATATTACATTAAGCAAAGAAGAACAGGAAAAATTTGATGCAAGCTTTGAAGTGTTAAACAAAATGAAAGAAGATATAGACAAAGAACTTGAAAATAAAGAATAAAAACAAAATTAAAACTATACATTTATTTTATGTATAGTTTTATTCATATATTATGTTATTTAATAAAAAAATAAAATTAATATTACTAATTGACACATAAAACAATTAAGTATAAAATGATTTAAGTAGGAGGTAGATAATATGTCATTAGTTACGACAAAGGAAATGTTTAAAAAATCAATTGAAGAAAAGTTTGCAGTAGGAGCTTTTAATATAAACAATATGGAGTTCGTACAAGCAATTATGGATGCAGCTTATAAAGAAAATTCTCCAGTTATACTTCAAACATCATCAAGTGCAATAAAATACGCAAGAATTCCATACTTAAGAAAGATGATAGAAGCAGGATTACAAGAGCATGACATACCAGTAGCACTTCATTTAGATCACGGACCAGATTTTGAAACTTGTAAAATGTGTGTAGATAATGGATATACATCTGTTATGTTTGATGGTTCAAAATATGATTTCGAAAAAAATATAGAACTTACTAAACGAGTTGTAGAATATGCTCATGAAAGAGGAGTAGTTGTAGAAGCGGAACTTGGAAAATTAGCAGGAGTAGAGGATGATGTAAATGTAGATGCAAATGATGCTATATATACAAATCCAGAAGAAGCATTGGAATTTGTACAAAGAACAGGATGTGATTCTTTAGCAATAGCAATAGGAACAAGCCATGGTGCGTATAAGTTTAAAGGGGAGGCAAAATTACGTTTTGATATTTTAGAAAAAGTAAAAGAATTAATGCCAAATGTACCAATAGTATTACATGGAGCATCAACAGTCATACCAGAATATGTAGAGATGTGTAATAAATATGGAGGAAATATGCCTGGAGCAAAAGGTGTTCCAGATGAAATGCTTCATGAAGCAAGCATGAGAGGAGTATCAAAGATTAATGTTGATACAGACTTAAGACTTGCTATGACAGCAGCAATAAGAAAAGTATTTACAGAAACACCAGAACAATTTGACCCAAGAAAATATTTAGGACCAGGAAGAGATTTAATTGAAGAAACAGTAAGACATAAAATAAAAGATGTCTTTGGATCAAATAATAAAGCATAATGTAAAAAGAAAGTAAGTAATGTAAAATTTAATTATTACTTGCTTTCTTTTTTGCTTTTTATTAATCAATTAAAAATATAAAAAATACAAAAAATGACAAAAAAATTTTTTATGCATAATAATTAAAAAAACACAAATAATAAATATTGATTTCACAAAGTTTAAAAGGAGGAATTATGTATAAAAAAATAGCTATCATTAGTATTCTTTTTATACTATTAGGAGTATTTTCGGGTGCTGTTTTAGCTACATCTAATATGGCAAACAATGCAAGAGATGCAGCAGATAATGTTGCAGATGGAACTAGAAATGCAATGGATACAGTAGGTAATGCTGTAGAAAATACTTGGGATGCTACTAAAAATGTAGCACAAGGCGCAGGTAATGTAGTAGAAAATGTAACAGAAACAACAGTAAACGGAGTAAGAAATACTGTAAATACATCAGAAAATACAGTTGATTCTAGAAATAATAATGCAGCAAATTACACATTTTTAGGAATGAGTTTAGATGTATGGATGTGGATTATATTAATGGCAATTGTAATAATAGCAATTATATTAATCTGTAAGTATATGAAAGAACACAATGATAAAGACTAACTAAAAAAAGGATTTAAAGTAATATTTAAATCCTTTTTTCTTGACATATAAGCAAGCAAGTGATAAAGTATAAAAAAAGGTAAAATTGGAAAATATAATACAAAAGATGACCTTTCTAGTAAGGAGAACATTATTTTGAAAAATATGAAAAAAAATAAATATAGATATAAAAAAACAAGTAGAAAAAGGCTAAACAGAAAGAAAATAGGAATAATATTATTAATAATTACAACAATAGTTTTCTTCATGTATAATAATATGAAACAAAAATATCAATCTGCAGAAACAATAACATATCAAAAAGCTAATAAAATAGATAAATGCATAGTAATTGATGCAGGACATGGTGGGGAAGAAGAACCAGGATGTATTTTTGGAAATGTATATGAAAAAACAATATGTCTTCAAATTGCAGAAAAATTAAAAACAAAACTAGAAAAAGAATATGAGAAAGTTGTAATGACCAGAACTGAAGATATAAATGTATATTTAAATGAGAGAGCAAGAATAGCAAATAGAGAAAATGCAGATATTTTTGTAAGTATACATCAAAATGCATTAGAAGATGATAATATAACTAGTGGAATAGAAACTTGGTATAATCCTGTAAAAGACACAAATAGTATGATGCTTGCAAAACATATCCAAGAAAATATTATCAATTCCACAAATGCAAATGATTTAGGAACAAAAGAAAGCAAAGGATTAATTGTAATAAAAAATACTCAAATGCCTTCTTGCTTAGTTGAAACTGGTTTTTTATCTAGTACAGAAGAAAGATCAAAATTAATAGATGAAAATTATCAAGAAAAAATTGCAGAAGGAATATATAATGGAATAAAATCATATTTTAATTATACTGAGGAAAATAAAGATACGCCAGAAGGAAATAATGTATAAAAGATAAATTAAAAAGAGGAAAATAAATGAAAAAAAACGATAATATAATTGCCAAAAATCCAAACGCTTACCATAATTATGAAATAATAGATAAAATAGAAGCAGGAATAGTCCTTTATGGAACAGAAATAAAATCTATAAGAAAAGGAAAAGTTAATTTAAAAGATAGCTATGCAATAATAGAAAAAAATGGAGAAGTTTATGTATATTCAATGAATATAAGCCCGTATGAACATGGGAATATATATAATAAAGACCCGCTTCGACCTAAAAAGTTACTATTGAATAGATCAGAAATACATAAATTAATAGGTCTTACAACAATGAAAGGATATACTTTAGTACCAACAAAAATTTATTTTAAAGGAAATTTTGTAAAATTAGAATTAGGAATAGGTAAAGGTAAAAAGTTATATGATAAAAGAGAAGATATAAAGAAAAAAGATGCTCAAAGAAAAATAGAAAGATATATGAAAGAAAGTATAAAATAAAGGTATCCAAAGATACCTTTTATTTTTATAAATTTTTAGTTAATATTTTAATTAATATTCTATTTATTTTTTCATTCTAATTAAGATAGCAATTGCTAAAAATATTAAAATAACACCAACAGCAATTAAGAAGATATTTAATATTTGTCCAATATCCATGCTAGAATCTCCAATATCATTTACGCTTTTTACACTTTCAATGTTAGCAGATATATTAGAAGAATCTGCTAAATAATTAGAAGAATTTGTTAAACCTGGATTATTAGTTGTAGAATTTGCATTATTATTTGAAATATTATTAGTAACAGAATTATTATTTATATTATTTTCTTGGCTAACTATATCAGAATTTAATGCAGTCGCATTTTCATTTGCCAAATTCATATTTACACTTGATGCAAAAACAAAACTTGTGCAACTTAGAATTACTAATACTGAAATTATAATTATTTTTATCTTTGACATAATAAAATCCTCCTAAAAATATATAATACATAATATATAATAATATATTAAAATAAAATTGTCTAGTTTTTTTGTAAAATGACATAAAAATGTCAAATAAAAATTTGGAGAGAATATATGAAGAAAAGAATAACTTTAATATCTATAATTTTTATAATATTAAGTATTACTATAATATCATCTGCAACTTATTTAGGATATATGCAAAAGCTTGTAGAGGAAAACATATATAAAAATTTAGAAGAATTAACAAAACAAGATGCATCTAATATAGAAAATAAACTAAAAGAAGATATAAGGATATTAAATAGTATCTGTAACGAAATAACAAGTAATAATATAAAAAATGTTAAAGAAATGTTTGAACTATATCATAGAAATGCTGGCAAATATAAATTTACCAGAATGGCAATTATGCAAGAAGATGGAACAACCATTACAAGTGATGGAGAAATAGTAGATCTATCTGAAGATATAGAATATTTTTTAAAAAATGAAGATATTCAAATATCAAGAAGTAGAAAAAGCAAAGTCGATATGCAAGAAATAAATATTTATTCACAAAAAATAAAAATAGAAGATACTAATTTCGTTATAATGCTAATTGTAGAAACACAAGAATACGAAAGACTATTTTCAACATCAATATATAATGGGGATAGTTATGAATATATAATAACTAAAGAAGGGGAAATAATAGCCAATTCAGCTAACCATGAAAATACTAAAAATATATATGAAGATCTAAAAAACAATGTAAATTTGAAAAGCAAAACAAATGTAGATAAAATAAGAGAAAATATTGAAGAAAATAAAAATGGACAAGATTCATTAAAAATATTAGAGAATAAATATTATATTTCATATACAAATATAAATGTAAGTAATTGGATTTTATTAATAATAACACCAGAAAGTATAATAGCTAAAGAATCAAAACAAATACTAAAAACCAGCTTATTAATAAGTATAATCATTGTATTAGGTATAACATGTATATCACTATATATAATAATTTCTAATATAAAAAAGAAAAAAGAATTATATAATTTAGCATATATAGATCCAATAACAAAACTCGGAAACTATTATTATTTGTTAAAAAATGGACAAAAATTACTAGATAATTCTCAAAATATACCAAAGTATGTTATAATACTAGATATAGAGAAATTTAAATCTTTCAATAAACATTATGGACATAATGTAGGAAATAAGTTATTGATACAAATAGGAAAAAAATTAGATAAAGTATTAGAAAAACATAATAAAGTAGTCTGCAGGCTTTCTAATGATATATTTGGAATAGTAATACAAACTAATAAGGAAATAGAAAAAATATTAGAAGAAATATGGAAAAACTTATCTAAGATATCTATAGAAGAAGAAATTTATGCAATATATCCTGTAATAGGTGTATATAAATGCAAAGATAATGAAGAAATACTAAATGCAATAGATAAAGCTAGTATTGCACATGATACAATTATTGGAAATTACAATAAAAAATATGCAGTATTTGATGAAAAAATAGAAGATCAAATTTTAGAAGAACATCAAATAGAAGAAATAATGGAAGAAGCTTTAGAAAAAAATGAATTTGAAGTATACTATCAGCCCAAAATAGATATTAAAGAAGAAAAAATGGTATCTGCAGAAGCTCTAGTAAGATGGAAAAGAGAAGGAAAGATAATTAGCCCTGCAAAATTTATTCCTCTATTCGAAAAAAATAGGTTTATATTAAAACTAGATTTGTATATATATAAACAAGTATGTAAAGATTTAAAAAGATGGCAAAAAAGCATAAAAGAAATAGAAAATCTAAATGTATCTATAAATATATCAAAAGAACATTTCGGTAATTTAGACTTTATAGAGAAATATGTAGAAATAGCAGAAAAATACAAAATAGATACTAATAAAATAGAATTAGAAATTACAGAAAGTGCATCAATAAATTCAGATATAAATTTAATAGAAATAATGAAAAAAATAAAAGAAAGAGGTTTTAAAATATCTCTAGATGATTTTGGTACAGGCTATTCATCCTTAAATATGCTTCAAGATATGCCAATTGATGTAATAAAAATAGACAAATCCTTTATAGATAAAATAGAGGATAAAAACGAAAAAATAGATTTAATTAAATATATTGTTAAAATAGCAAAAGAGCTAAATGTAAAAACAGTTGCAGAAGGAGTAGAAAATATAAAACAAATAGAATATCTAAAAAATATTGGATGTGATATAGTACAAGGATATTATTATTCAAAACCATTATCTAAAATAGAATTTGAAAAATATATACATGAAAATAATATTTATAGTGATTAATAAAAATAAAGGAGTGTAATTATGGAAATAAAAATAACGATGAAAGATTGCAGCGAATTTATAAAAAAAAAGAGACAAAGAAGCAAACAAAGGAGATTTTGGAACTATTGGTATTTTAGGAGGATGCACAAACTATTCAGGAGCAATAAAACTTGCAAACTTAAGTGCTGCATCTATAAGAGCTGGATCAGGAGTAACTAGACTTATAGTACCAAAAGAAACAGTAGCATCAATTACACCATATTTACTAGAATCGACAATATTTGAAATAGAAGATAAAAACGGGAATATGATATTTAATGAAAAACAAATAGCAGAAGCTCTAAAAAAAGTTAATGCACTAGCAGTAGGAATGGGATGGGGAAATAGCTTAGAAAATGAAAAAATTCTTATATATATACTTAAAAATTATCCTATCCCAGTAGTAATTGATGCTGATGGAATAAATGCATTATCTAAAATGAATTTAGAATTATTAAAAAATAAAAAGTCTAAAGTAATATTAACACCACATCCTAAAGAATTCGAAAGATTAAGTAAAATAAGTATAGATAGAATAAAAAAGGACCCACTAAATATATCTAAAGAATTTGCAAAAAAATATAATGTTATTTTGCTTTTAAAAGGACATAGAACTATAGTAACTGATGGAATAAATTCATATATAGTAGAAAAGGGAGGCCCTGGCATGGCTACCGCAGGAAGCGGAGATGTATTATCAGGAGTTATAGTAGGTATGCTAGGCAGCAATAATTTTTCTGCAAAATTAGTTGCGGCATGTGCATATATAACTGGTTTTGCTGGTGAAATTGCACAAGAAAAATATACAGATATTTCTATGAAAGCATCAGATACAATAGAAAGTATCCCAGAAGCTATAAAAAGAATAAGAAAGTACAATGACATAAACTAAATAAATAAAATTTAATAAAATCTTAATAAATAATATAAAAAAGATTAATAAAGGTATGAGATAATATATCCTAAGAAAGGAAAAAGATATGTATAATATTTTAGTAGTAGATGATGATAAAGAAATAGTAAAAGCAATAGAAATTTATCTAAAAAGAGAAGGATATAATGTGGAAAAAGCATATGATGGATTAGAGGCAATAAAAAAATTAGAAGAAAAAGAAATGCATCTTGTAATACTAGACATTATGATGCCAAATCAAGATGGAATAGCTACTTTAGAAAAAATTAGAACAGAAAGAGCAATTCCAGTAATTCTACTATCTGCAAAATCAGAAGATTATGATAAAATTTCAGGATTAGAATTAGGAGCGGATGATTATATAACAAAACCATTTAATCCACTAGAATTAGTTGCAAGAGTAAACTCAAATGTAAGAAGATATGTTAAATTAGGAAGTATGCAAAATAATGATAAAGAAAATAAAAATGGGAAAATATTTAAAAGTGGAGAATTAATACTAAATGATGAAACTAAGAAAGTAACTGTAGATGAAAAAGAAATAAAATTAACTGCTACAGAATATAACATTTTAAAATTTCTATTAAAAAATAAAGGAAAAGTATATTCTATTTCAGAAATATATGAGAATGTATGGAATGAAGATAGCATAGCAGCAGAAAATATTATAGCTGTTCATATAAGACACATTAGAGAAAAAATTGAAATAAATCCAAAAGAACCAAAATATTTAAAAGTAATATGGGGAATAGGATATAAAATAGAAAATATAAACTAATGTAAGGAGGAAAAATGGAGAAAATTAGGAATTCTAATTTATTAAAATTATTATGCTACATATTAATTCCAATTATAGTTGCTTCTTTTATATTAAGTATTATATATGTTAATCTAAAAGGAGACTATAATAATTTAGGAATAAAAAAAGAAGAATATTTGCAGTCAGAAGATTTTGCAGATCAGTATATATCAGATATTATTCGTAATGTATATAGAATAGGTCAAGGATATACTACCATAGAAAACAATGGTTTTTATGATAAAATAGATGAACATATTTATTATGATAGAACTTATTACAACAATAATGTTACTGCAAGTTTAAAATTCGTTATAATAAACAATAATACAAATGATATATACACTAATTTAAAGTCAAATGATTATAATGAAATCATAAAAGAATTTAATAAAAAAGAAATTTATTGGAATTATGAAAATGGAAATATAGATACTAATATAGAAAAAATAAACAAAGATAATATTAAGTATATGGACTTGCCGATAAACGGTTTAGATACAATTGAAAACTTTAATGTTTATACTTATTTAGATAAAAGTTCATTTACCTATTCTAATACATTTGAAATAAGAAATATACTTTTTGACACATTTAATAAAAATCCTAATTTAGCAGATGTATTAATACCCGTAGACGTCATTTTACTAGCAATTATTGCCTCATACTTAATCTGGTCAATAGGCCATAGTAAAAATAGTAAAGAAATTACATTAAACTCAATAGATAAAGTACCATATGAATTATGGATGATAGTTTGTACAATAATATTTAGCTGTTCAATAATGATTGCAGAAAGTATACTGTTATATACAGATATTTCTATAAATTTAGTATTATCTACTCTAGCACTTGGATATATAGGTGCATATATATCTTTAGCAATCATTGGTGTAACAACGATTAAAAGGCTTAAGGCAAAACAATTTTTTAAATCGTTTTTAATTTATCAAATATGCAAAAAAATAAAAGATATAATCACAAACAAGGCAGAAAAAGTATTAGATAAGAGTGATTCGCAGAAAAAGATTATTATAGGATATATAGCATTTATATTTATTAGTAGTATATTAGGAGTAACCTTTTTTACAGGAATTAGTTTTTTACTATTAATTGGGTTATGGATTTTGGTATTATACAAATTACTAGAATATAATAAAAAATTAAATCAAATTAAATATGCTCTAAGAGAAATATATAATGGAAATAATGATGTTAATTTAAATACAGAAGAACTAAAAGGTACATTAAAAGAACTTGCAACTTATGTAAATGATGTTTCAAATGGATTTACAAATGCAGTTAAAGAAAGCTTAAAATCAGAAAGATTAAAGACAGAATTAATTACAAATGTATCACATGATATAAAAACACCTCTTACATCAATTATAAATTATGTGGATCTGATTAAAAGAGAAGACATACAAGATGAAAAAATTAAAGAATATATAAAAGTACTAGATCAAAAATCACAAAGATTAAAAAAATTAATAGATGATTTAGTAGAAGCCTCTAAAGCATCTTCAGGAAATGTAAAACTTAATATAGAAGAAATAAATCTAGATGAACTATTAAAGCAAGTTATTGGAGAGTTTGAAGATAAATTAGATGAAAAAAATCTAATTGTAGAACTAAAACTCCCAAGGGAAAATGTAAAAATAAAAGCAGACAATAGATATATTTATAGAATTATAGAAAATTTATTTAGCAATATTTCAAAATATTCAATGGAAAATACCAGAGTATATATTGATTTAATAGATACAAAAGAAAATATAATATTAGAAATTAAAAATGTTTCAAAAGAAAAATTAAATATTTCTTCAGATGAATTAATGCAAAGATTTGTAAGAGGAGATAAATCAAGATTTACAGAGGGAAGCGGCTTAGGACTTTCAATAGCAGAAAGTTTAACAAAATTACAAAATATTAAATTTAATATAGAAATAGATGGAGATTTATTTAAAGCTATATTAAGATGGGATAAATAAAAATATAAAAAGCCTAAAATTTTAGGCTTTTTATATGCCTTAAGAAAAGTTAAAATATTAATAAAAAATTAATAAATCGTAAAAAAATTTTTAATAATTATGAAGTATAATAAAATTAAATCAAATTAAATATAAAAATAGATGTTACAAAATAAAAGGGGGATTTATGGAGGCTACTAAAGAAGCATTAATTGTAGTAAAAAATAAAGAAGAGAATAAAGAAATTAAGCAAAATAAAAATAATTTTTTAAAGCAAGCAATAAAAATAACATGGATTTTTGTAATAGGTAGTGTGCTTGGGTATATAGTAGAAATGATAGTTGGACTAGTGCAAAATGGACATTTTGTAAATAGACAAGGGCTTGTTATAGGACCATTTATACAAGTTTATGGTATAGGTTTAGTAATTTATTATTTGCTTATACCTCATGCAAAAACAAATACAAGTGTATTTTTTATAAGTATGATTTTAGGAGGAATTGTTGAATATTTATGTTCATATTTTCAAGAAAGATTTTTTGGAACTATTTCATGGGATTATTCAAATTTGTTATTTAATATCAATGGAAGAACTAGTCTTTTACATTGTATATATTGGGGAATAGGAGGACTATTATTTATAAAATTCATATATCCTCAAGTACAAAAAATAGATAAAATATATAAGAAAAGATATGTAAAAGTATTAAGCTTTGCATTAATAGCATTTATGTTTTTCGATATTACAATAACAACTTTAGCTACACAAAGACAACTTGAAAGAAAAAAGAATATTCCTTCAGATAATATTTTAGATGTAGTTTTAGATACATATTATCCTGATGAAAAATTAAAATACATTTATTCAAATGCAAAGGAGATATAAAGGAAATGATCTCTAAAAAGAAAATTAAAATATTTAAAATAATTATATTTATACTTGCCATAGTCATGTTAATAGCATTAACTATATATCTATTTCCAATTATGAATAAATTATTAAAACCTGATGGAAGAGAAGCATTTAAAGCAGAAATAGAAAAATCAGGATTTATAGGTATGCTTTTGTTATTTGGACTTCAAGCCTCTCAAATATTTTTGCCAATACTACCAGGAGAACCAATAGAGGTATTAGCAGGTATGTGCTATGGCTCTATTGGAGGTTTAGCATTTATAACAATATCTGTTTTTATAATAACAACAATAATTTTCTTTACTGTAAGAAAACTGGGAAGAAGCTTTGTATATGAAATATTTAGTGAAGATAAAGTAAAAAAATTAGAAAATAGTAAATTTTTCAAAAATCCTAAAAAGATTGAATATATTATGATTATCTTATTTTTAATACCAGGAACTCCTAAAGATATATTAGTATATTTAGCTGGCCTTATGCCAATAAAACCATTTAAATTTATACTAATATCTACAATTGCAAGATTCCCTTCAGTAATATCCTCCACTATAGCAGGAGATACATTAGCATCAGGAAATTGGCATATAAGCATATTAATTTATCTTATTACATTTGCTATAGTAGGAATATTAGTATTTATAATAAATAAATTAGATAAATCTAAAGTAACTAGCCATCTTTTATCCACTATAAAAGAAGAAAAAATAAAATCAAATAATAAAACTTTTAACACCACAAGAATATAAAAAATAAAGACCAAATCAATGTAAGAATTAGGAAAAAATTAAAAAATAGTTTAACTATTACCTAGTAATATTTAAACTATAAAATTTTTTTGAAATTTTGACTAAAATATTTTTTTATAGTATAATAAGAAAATGATAACCAAATTTTTTAAACAAAATTTGGTTATAAATTATCTAAAAAGATAGGAGGAGTTAAATATCGTATAAAATAGCTGAATTTAATAAAATATTAATAGATAAAAATAAACCCTAAAGGGAATAGTTTCGTCGATATATAACAATTAGTAGATTTAAAGACTAACTAAATTGATATACTTTCGAAAGAACTAAGAAGGAGAATATTATGGATGAAACCGTGCAGTTTGGGGTAGGATTTATTACTGGCAGACCAAATGTATGCAAGATAATAAATACTACCTATGAGCAATTAGTGGAACAATCAAGCAAATTTAACAAAAAAGTAGAATTAACAATTTTTATTTTATTTGATTTGAGTTATCAATATACAACAAGAATTGACTTTTATGGATTAATACCAAAAGTCTATAAAAACATAAAGATAAAATATATTACACCAGAAGATATAGAAGAAGAGAAAAAAAGTTTAATTGGTAGAGGAATATTAAAAAAACAAGAAACAGAATTATTTTTTGGATATGGTTATGCAAAAGCTAGAAATACGTTATTATATAATGCTCTTTTAAACAAAATGGATTATTTCTTATTCTGGGATGATGATGAATATCCAGCAGCATGTATGAAAAATGAAGAAGGCAAATTAAATTGGTTAGAACAAAATAATATACTAACTAATATTGAGTACATAGAAGATGCAGATGTAACATTTGGATACAGATGCGGATATAATTCGCCAATACCTTATGTGGATCTAAACAATAAAGACAATGAAAAGATATTTAGACCATTTATTGATGCTGTTGGAAATGAGTTTATTACTTATGAAAAATTAAAAGAAGAATTCAAAAAGAATAATGGTGTTACTTATGCACAAGAAGAAATATTAAATGGAAACGGAAGCTATGAATTAAAAGGAATAGGCAAAACTGAATGGGTACTAGGCTCACCTTTATGTTTAAATTTAAAACATATAAATAATATACCAGCTTTTTATAACCCAGAAGGTGCAAGAGGAGAAGACACATTTTTCTCAACTATGCTGAAAAATTCAAAAGTTGTAAGAGTACCAATTTATCATTTCCATGATCCATTTTTGAAATATACAAGAATTTTAAGAAAAAAATACCCTAAAACATTAGATCAAATGTGTAGGAACAATGAAGAAATAAGCAGAAGATTTGAAAAAGCAGCAAGAGGATGGATAAAATATAGGCCGCTATATTTATATATAACAAATCCAAAAAATTATGAAAATGAAATTATAAAAACTAAAGAGAATTTAGAAAAATCAGTATTGGGAATGAATAATATGTTCGCAGATACAGATTTTACAGTCTTATTTGAAGATTTAGAAAAATATCATAACAATGTAAAAAAAGATTATTCAAATTATAATAAAGTAAATGAAATATGGAACAAATTAAAGAAAATACAATAAAAAATATTAAATAAAAGGTCTAATAAAAAGGCCTTTTATTTATTTGCAAAAAATGTCAAAAAAAGGAGAACGAAAGTTTGAAAATATACTTCTATTATGCACAATAATATGATATAATATATTAGCACTTTAGCAGGAAAAATAAACAAAAAGAGGAGGAAAAATGAGCATGGACGGATTAAGTGAGTTTCCAAGTTTGGAAATGCGAGCTGAAAAGTCTCGGAAGATCGAAGAATTGTGGATGGGATATATAGAAGACCTACGATTATTTAGAACATTCGACATTAGATATGATATATATGCGAACAAGCTTCAAGAATGCTGGGAAATCCGGCAGGATTTAAGTAAGATCAATATAGAAACATGTAGTATCGAAGAGTTTTTAGAAAATTGGTCAAAAATTCATAATGTAGAATACGACTTTTTAAAAAGAATGAAGGATTTCATAGGGCTAAATGAAAAAATCAGGCTCTATCTTAATAAAGGTCGTACTGTAGATCAAATAATGGATTTCGTAGGCTTTAGAATTATCTTAAAAACCAATTTACCAGAAGAAGAAAATATAGCTCTTTGCTATGAGCTTATGAATGACCTTATTATGTTTATGGTTTTGGATAAGAAATATATTCCAATGAGAGCTGAGCCTTTGTCTGACTTAGGAGTGTATCCTAAAGAGATTATTGTTCCAAAACAAACAATGTTATATGAGGCTTTTATCACGTGGGTTAAAGACTATGTAAGATATCCAAAAGGAAATGGATATCAAAGTCTTCATTTAGTTGTGAAAAATCCATTTACCAATCAGCTCTTTGAAATCCAGATAAGAACTAAAAATATGGATTCATGGGCTGAGTTCGGTTTAGCCCAACATCAAAACCACAAGAGGAGGAGATATTTAGGATATCAAATATCATTAGACCCTGCAAAACTCAAAATCGAAGGCTTCGAATATGAAAATGGTGAAATTAAAGAAGACACTATTGGACTAATGAAGTCAAAATACCTTTAACTATTTTATTTGTTTATTTTTCTGCCCAGGACTTCCTGGGCAGATTTCCTAATTTAAACCTTATCATTTTTAGGTATATTATAATAAAATCCTTAATAAATTATATAATAAAAATTTAAGGAGTGATAATTATGACATACAAAGAAGCTAAGGAAATTTTAGATAATTTGGATAAAAAACCTTATCCTAAATTAGAGTATATATCTAAAAATACAATATATGCTAAAACTTTATATGATGATTTTGCTGGAAAAAATGGTGAATTATCTGCTATTACTCAATACATTTATGAACATATAAATAATAAGAGCAATAAAGATATAAGTAAAATAATGTTGGATGTGGCAATAGTAGAAATGAGGCATTTAAGTATGGTGGGAGATTTGATACAAAAATTAGGGTTAAATGCTAAGTACATAGATTCTAATTTAGAAGCTTGGAATAGTAATAGTGTAAGCTATATTACTGGCAATATAAAAGAAATAATGTTGTATAATATAAATGCTGAAAGAGAAGCTATAAAAGGATATAAAAAAGCAATTATGAGAACAAGAAATATTTATATACAGAAATTCTTCAATAGAATAATTTTAGACGAGAAAAGCCATATTGAAATTTTTACCAGAATTATGAATGAAAATTAAGATAATTAAAATAAATTTATAATAATTTAAAAAATAGAAGTTATTTATACTACTATTGTATAATATAACTTCTTTTGTTATAATTTTTATATATAATATTTAAAGGAGCATATATGGACAGGAGTGTAAAAAAGTATTTAAAAATAATAAAATATCCAATAATAATGTTATTAATATTAGGTATTATAGGGAGTTTTATAGGTTTTTTAGGGATGGGATTTAGTAATAATCATTTTGATTTTAAATTTTTATTACTTAGTATTTTATCTATTATTATAGGAATTATAATACTAACATTATTTATACTTGGAATAATAATAGCTAGTAAAACATGTAGCAGATTAATTCAAATTGCTACTGTTCCTAAAAACACTGATTTTTTAAGAAATATACCAAAAAATTATTCACCAGCAATATTAGCATTTATTATAAACAATCAAACTATATCTGAATCTGATTATATTGCAACAGCACTATATTTATATAAAAAAGGGTATTTAGCGTATGAGAAAGAAAACGGAATGTATATTTTTTATAAAACAAATTTGGATACTAAATACTTAAATAATCATGAAAAATATGTTTATGAACATATAACTGGGGCTGTAAAATACGACATGTTGGATTTTAAAAAACTTGTAGAAATAGATACAGAAAATTTAGGACTAATAGAAAAAGGAACAGAGAAAACACATGTGGGAATGGGATTTGGAATATTATTTCTTTTCTATATTCTTATAGTAATTATATCAAATTATATAAATGCAGAAGAATATAAAATAATTATTGATTTTATATCTAATGCAGGCATGGTTATAATATTCTTAGGAATCATAGGATTATTAGTAGAACTAGTAAGAAAAAAGAGCAAAGAATATAGATTATCTGAAAAAGGTAACAAAGATATAATAGAATGGAGAAAACTTAAAAACTTTTTAGATAATTATACTTTAATAGATCAAAGAGATATAGAATATATTAATTTACTTGACGAATATATAGTTTATGCAATTCCATTAGGAGAAGCTAAAAAAATAAAAAATATAATAAGAGATGAAGCATTTGATATGTATTTTGAATCTACACATGATTAATTTTATATAAATAAACTAATAGTCGAGAAAAGTAAACTAATAATTAGTTTACTTTATATATAAAACATAGTAATATTTTTTTATAATAATAAAGGAGGATATAACTATGAAAAGTATTGGTGAAACTATTGCTTCTTTGAGGAAAAAGAATGGTATGACCCAAAATGAACTAGCTGAGAAAATGAATGTTACTGATAAGGCTGTTTCAAAATGGGAAAGAGACATATCTTGCCCAGATATTAATACAATATCTAAATTAGCAGATATACTTAATGTATCAGTAGAGGAACTTTTAAGTGCTAAACAAAAAGATTACTCAAATTCTAAAAGAAAAGATCTGATTAATCTAATATTTAAAGCTATTGCACTAGCAATGGGTATAGCTGTATTGGTATTAAATATTTTAAATAAAATAGATCTAAAATCATCAATTATAATGTTAGCGATAGGAATGATTTGTATCAGTATTCATATCTTAAATAAAAAAGAAGACACAGAAGCAGATAATTAACTTGTTAATTATCTGCTTTTATGATAGTATATTAAGAAGAAAATAAAGAAAAGGAGAAATAATGAAAAAAGATAAAATATTAGGAGTAGTATTAGGGATAATATTTTACACATTTAGTTTAACATTTTTTTTCTGCTTATATATTGCGGCAGTATTTGTTGGATATATATGTGATTTTTCAAGCATACTATTTCTTATTTGCTATATTATTTTCCCTATTATAATTTTAATTATTCCTTTAATATTCAAATTCGCTTTAAAAAAGAAATTCTACAAGGCTATAATATATGGATTTATTTCAATAATTATATATATACTTATTTTAATCATAATTAGATTTGCAATATATTCATATTTTAAAACATTTACTACAGAAAAATGGATTAATACTAGTTGGAATTCATTTAGATATATTATGATAGATGATTTAGAAAAAAAATATACTTTAGAAGGCATGACAAAAGACGAAGTATATAAACTTTTGGGAAAAGAAGATAGAAAATCAGAAAGACTAATGGGAGAATATATTATTTCCTATTCCATGAGAAAGGGATTCTTAGATGGAAATGCCTTTAATATTTATCTAAATGAAAATAATATTGTTACTAAAACAGATATAATTTACTTAGAATGAGAGGAAAATATGAAAACAGAAGGATTATTAGTCAAACCTGAATTTTGTAATATAACTAAATATTTAGAAGGCGGAACAAGAACTGAGATTACAGAAATAATAAAAGAAAAAGCAAATAAATTAAAAGGAAAAACAGATGGAATAACTGTAAGAAAAATATTAGTTTGGATGAATAAATATACCACAAGATTGCATGATGGAAGAGACAGCAGAAAATTCAAAAGAAATGCTACTGAAATTTTGCTATCAAGAGAAAGGACAGGATGTTGTGACAGTTGCACATTATTTACTGCTCTTGCAAGATGTGCAGGTATACCTACTATGCAAGTTCTATCACTAAGTAAAAAATGGGGTAAAGATATAAATGAGAAGGTAAAACTGGAAACATCAGGACATTTTTTTGCTGAAGTATACTTACAGGACATATATGGAAAATATAGTTGGGTACTTGTAGATCCAGATAAATATGTTGCAGATATTAGAGATGTAAAATTTGACTCATTAAGAATAGAAGATAGAAATATAGGAGATTTATATACATTCGCATATGTAAATGATTATTATGATGATTTAGGTATTGATTCAATAAGAAATATGACTAAAGTACAATTAGAAGCATACAAACAGTGTAATAAAAGAGATTTCGAAGATAAACAAATTGATAGATAAAGATAAAAAGATTTAACTTTAAAAAGTTATTTTAATATATAAATATACTTTAATATTTTACTTTTGAGTAAAATAATAAGGAGGAAAAATGTTTAAATTAGTATCAGAATATAAGCCAACAGGTGATCAACCTAAGGCAATAGAATACCTATCTAATGGAATAAAAGAAGGAAAGAAATTCCAGACATTACTTGGTGTTACAGGTTCTGGAAAAACTTTTACCATGGCAAATATTATAGAGAAAGTTCAAAAACCAACACTTATATTAGCACATAATAAGACCTTGGCTGGACAATTGTATAGTGAATTTAAAGAGTTTTTTCCAGAGAACAACGTTGAATATTTTGTTAGTTATTATGATTACTATCAACCAGAAGCATATGTTCCATCATCAGATACATATATAGAAAAAGATGCATCTATTAATGATGAGATAGATAAACTTCGTCACTCAGCAACTGCATCTCTTTTTGAAACAAGAGATGTAATTGTAGTAGCATCAGTATCTTGTATTTATGGATTAGGTGACCCTATAGATTATGAGCATATGATAGTTTCACTAAGACCTGGAATGCAAGTAGAAAGAAATACGGTACTAAAAAAACTAATAAATATGCAATACACAAGAAATGAGCTAGACTTTAAAAGAGGTACTTTCAGAGCAAAAGGAGATGTAGTTGAAATATATCCTTCTGATGAAGGGGAGACTGCTGTAAGAGTAAGTTTTTGGGGAGATGAAGTAGAAAAAATAGATGTAATTAATCCACTTACAGGTAAAGTAGAAGGAACAAGAAATCATGTTATGATATTTCCAAATTCACATTATGTTACAACAGAAGATAAAATGGAAAGAGCAATAGGAACAATTGAAGAAGAGCTTAAAGAAAGAGTAAAATATTTTAAAGATAATGGAAAATTACTAGAAGCTCAAAGGATTGAAGAAAGAACAAATTTTGATATAGAAATGATGAAAGAAACAGGTTTTTGCCAAGGAATAGAAAACTATTCTAGACATATAAGTGGAAGAGAAGCAGGAAGCCCTCCTTTTACTTTATTTGATTATTTTCCTAAAGACTTTTTATTACTTATTGATGAATCAC
>CALXPX010000003.1 GCA_944390305.1 uncultured Clostridia bacterium | reverse complement strand
ATAATGGAAATATAGAAGATGCCTTAAAGAGATTTAAAAGGCAATGTGCCAGAAATGGTGTTTTACAAGAGGTTCGCAAAAGAGAATGCTATGAAAAACCTAGTGTAAAAAGAAAGAAAAAATCAGAGGCTGCAAGAAAAAGAAAATTCTAAGAGAAAGGAGGGCGCTTAAGCGTCCTTATTTTGTTATGAAAAACATACTAATATTTGTAAAAAAGCATGATAATATTATAGTCTTTTTTATATTAGCTATATTATTATTAGGACCAGTATTTAATATATTAATTCAAAACAATGACGAATTAATTAACTTCTTAAATATATATAAAATGTCAAATGGACTAACAATTTATGAAGATACAAACGTAATAATTACTCCATTATTTTTTTATGTAGGCGAAATATTATTTAATATATTAGGCAATAATATTTTTGTATTTAGAATTTATAATCTTATAATATCCATTTTTTTATATTTTATAATATACGAAATTTTTAAAACTTTAAAAATAAATAAAAGTTTATCTTTCTTATATACATTAATAATTTTTGTATTTACGCATGAAATTATAAAAGGAGGAGCAAACTATAATATATTTTCATATGTATTTTTTGAAATTGGTTTGTTAATAATTCTAAAATGTAAAAATGGAACAAAAAAAGAAATTTTACAAGGTATAATATTATTTTTGATTTTTTTTAGTAATCAAAAACTATCAGCAGGGTACTTTATAGCTATAGTTATATATGAACTTTATAATAAAAACTTTAAAGGATTAACAAAAGAATTATTAATATCAGCATTATTGTTATCTGCTTATTTAATATATTTATTTACACAAAATAATTTATATAATTTTATTAATTATACTATATTAGGAATAGGGGAATTTGGAAACAAAAATGTAGCAGCAGATGGGCAAATTACTAATAATATATTAATATTTATAATAGTACTAACTATTATTTTGTATTTTACATTAATAAAAATTGTTCCTAAATATGTAAAAATAGAAAATAAAAAACAAATAGATTTATTAAAAACATTAATAATATTTTCATTAAGTGCTTTTATATTAATTGTACCAATTTGTAACTTATATCATTTAAAGTTAGCAGGAATATTAACATTAATTAGTTTTATATATGGATTACATTATTTAATATATCCAATAGTAGCAGAAGGAAAAAGATTATTACTGATTATTTTAATTCTTTCAAGTTTAATCACAATTATAATGGGGATATTAAGTATAAGAGGAATAGTATCATATGCTAAAGAAATCAATAAAATAAAAAATGAAAGCCCTTTTTATGGTGGAATTATAGAAGATAATCTAAAAGAAGAGATAAGGGAAGTAAGTATATATATACAAAATAATGATAAAAATGTAATAGTACTATCAACTTATTCACCTTTTTACTCTATTGTTTTAAATAATTTAGATAATAAAGAATATGATTGGCCTTTAAGAGGGAACCTTGGAAAAGATGGAGAAGAAGGACTTATAAATAAAATAAAAAAATTAGAAAATACTCAAATACTTTTACTTGAAAATGATAAAGACGAAATATATCAATTTACATACGAAGTAAAAAAGTATATAAAAGAAAATATGAAATATATAGATAAAATACAAAGATTTAATATATATGAAACTATAAATTAAGGAGGATTTATGGAAATTACAAAATTAAAAACAAATAAGTTTAAAACAAATTTATGTGCTTTATTTATAACAGTTCCTTTATTAAAAGAAACTGTTACAAAAAATGCATTATTAGTATCAGTTCTAAGAAGGGGAACAGAAAATTTGAAATCACAAGAAGACATTTCTAAAAGATTAGAAGAAATGTATGGAGCAGGGTTTAATTGTGGAGTAGATAAAATAGGAAATTATCATATATTAAAATTTTTCTTAGAAACTATAGATAATAGTTATACTTTAGAAAAAGAAAATATTCTGCAGCAAGGAATAGACTTACTTTTAGAAATAGTCTTTAAACCTTTATTAGAAAATGGGGCTTTTAAAAAAGAATATGTAAGACAAGAAAAAGATAATCTAATAAAAATACTTCAATCTAGACAAGATAATAAAGCAATGTATGCAAAAGAAAGATGTATAGAAGAAATGTTTGAAGGAGAACCTTATTCACTATATAAATATGGTGAATTAGATAAAATAGAAGAAATAAATGAAAAAAGTTTATATGAATACTATAAAAGCCTTATAAATAATAGTAAAATAGATTTGTTTATTTCGGGGGAAAATATAGATGGAATAGAATTGCCAGATATAAAGAGTAGTAAACTACAAGAAATAAAAATAAATCATGTTTCACATTCAAAAATAAAAGTTGTAAAAGAAAATTTGGATGTCACTCAAGGAAAGCTAATTATAGGGTTAAATACTCCAGAAAATGATAAAATTGCTACAAGCATATATAATACTATTTTAGGAGGGGGAGCAAACTCTAAGCTATTCCAAAATGTAAGAGAAAAAGCAAGTTTGGCATATTCAGCAGGATCAGCTTATATAAGAAGACAAAATACTATTTTAATTCAAACGGGAATTGAAATTAATAATTATGACAAAACTTTAGAAATTATAAAAAAACAGTTACAAGAAATGAAAAATGGAAACATAACTAAGGAAGAATTTGTTGCTGCAAAAACACTTATAATGTCTTCTGTAAATCTAATACCTGAATCAGAAGAAGATATGATAGCATATTATTTTGATCAAAGATTATTTGATGAGAATTTAACAGTAACAGAATATTACAATAAATTAAAAGAAGTTACTATGGAACAAGTAATTGATGTGGCTAAGAAAATATCGGTAGATACAATATATTTTCTAAAGAGGGAGGATTAGTATGGAAATTATACAAAATGATCAAATAAAAGAAAAAGTGTATATAGATATATTAGACAATGGAATGAAAATTATAATAATTCCTAAAGAAAATACAGAAAAAAAGTATATAATATGGGGTACAAAATTTGGCTCAATTGATAATCACTTTATAGAGCCAAAAACAGGAAAAGAAATAAAAGTGCCAGATGGAGTAGCTCATTATTTAGAGCATAAAATGTTTGAACAAGAAAATGGAGTAGATAGTTTATATAAATTAATGTCTTTAGGATTAGATGCAAATGCATATACAACTAATGACCATACAGCATATTTATTTGGTGGAACAAATAATTTTTATGAGGGATTAGACGAATTAATGGATTATGTACAACATCCATACTTCACAGATGAAAATGTAGAAAAAGAAAGAGGCATAATAGGTCAAGAAATTGGAAGATATGATGATGAACCTACATGGAAGTTATATGTAAATATGATGGATTGTCTATATACTAATAATCCTATAAAATTGGATATTGCAGGAACTGTGGAATCAATAAGCCAAATAACAAAAGAAACTTTATATTCTTGTTATAATACATTTTATCATCCGTCAAATATGATAATGTGCATAAGTGGAAATTTTAACCCAGAACAAATATTAGAAGAAGTAAAAAAGAGATTATTACCAAGAGAAAAAATAGGAGAAATTAAAAGAATATATCCTCCATATGAAAATAAAATTAATAAAAAAATTAAAGAACAAAAAATGGATGTAAATATTCCATTATTTATAACGGGTTTTAGAGATATTCTAGAAAATGAGAACAAAGTAAAAAAGCAAATAGCAATTGAAATTATACTAAATAGTTTAATAGGAAAAAGCTCTAAAATATACCAAGAAATGTATAATGAGGGATTACTGATGAGCCCTTTAGATTTTGATCATGAATTCTCTGATGAATACTCACATATAATAATATCTGGTCAATCGGAAAATCCAGAAAAAGTAAATGAAAAAATAGTAAATGTTCTAATAAATTCTGAAATAAGAAATGAAGACTTTTGGAGGAGTAAAAGAGCTTTATATGGAGAATATTTATCTGAATATGATGATGTAGAAACTATAGGAAGAATGTTTCTTCAAGATAGTATAAGAGGGATAAATAGTCTAGAATATATAGATGTATTTAAAAACATAGATTTACAATATGTAAATAGAATAAAAAAGGAAATTTTTAAAGAAGATATGTCTGCATTATCTATTGTAAGAAAATAAATTTGAAGCGGTTATTTTTATAACCGCTTTTTCTTTATTTATGTGTCAAAAAATGTCGAAAAAAGGCGACAAAAAACCGACATAAATTAGCAAAAACTAGCAAAATAATATTGACTTTGCTGTAAAAATATGGTATTTTTATAAGTAATAAGAGATTAGGAGTGATATTATGTTGGATAAGGAGATAAACGAATTAAGAGAAAAGCTTAACAAAGCAATATTAAAAAATGAAGATTATGGAATAATCTATAATATAAGTATCCAATTAGATGAACTTATAGCTAGATATTATAGAGAAAGCAAAGTGAAAGTTGCAAAAGAATAAAAAAATCTATATGACTGAAAAATGTAAAAAAATAGATAAAAATATTGACAATACTTTTAATATAATCTATAATTAATTATAGTATATTAAGAGGAGGAAAACTATGAAAGTAAATAAAATAGCTAAAATAATATCTATATTATTCATAATTACAGCTGTTTTAAGCGCAGTAAATATGGTGTTTGCTTCAGGAGTAGGAATTCCTACAGCAAGTCAACCAAGCGGAACAGGAGTATCATCAATAAATAATATTGTAAGTGGCGTAATATTTATCATACAAACTATAGCTTTTGCAGCAGCTGTTATTATGCTTATTTTTGTAGGTATTAAATTTATTACTGCATCTCCAGAAGGAAAGGCAGAAATAAAGAAAACAGCAGTAATTTATATTGTTGGTGCTATACTATTATTTGCAGCAGGTGGAATATTAGGAATAGTAAAGAACTTAGCAGAAAATAACATAAAATAAAAATAGGCAATCAATTAAGATTGCCTTTAATTTTTATATTTTTCCATTTTCTTTCATCCAATATATTGTATCTACCATAGTTTTTTCAAAATCCCTAGGAAAGTAACCTAGTTCTTTTTTTGCTTTTTCTATAGAAAAGTTTGCATTTGTACCAGTAGTATATACGGAATATGATGTAAATAGTGGTTTTTGTTTAACAATTTTGTAGTATATTTCAGATAATGCACCTGTAGCATATGCAAACCATCTAGCAATTTTAAATTTAGGAGCAGGAACCCCTGTAATATCTTGAACATATTTCATTAATTCTTTTATTGTAACATAATGACCTGCTAAAATATAACATTCACCAGGTTTTCCTTTCTCTAAAGCAGAAATTAATCCATCTGCAACATCTCTTACATCAACAAAATTATATCCACCATCTAAATAAGCACCCATTTTTTTGTGTGCACAATCTATAATTAATTGACCTAAATTTGATGTGATATATTCATATGGACCAATTACGCCAGAAGGATGAGTTATGATAACTTCTAAATCTTTACTATTTGCTTCAAGTATATATTTGGTAGCTTCTGCTTTAGTTTTAGCATAAGTTCCCTTTACTAAATCAGGAGAAAAATTATTAGTTTCATAAATTATTTCATTACCAGGTTTTGGAGGTATTGCATGAACAGAACTAGTATAAATCAATCTTTTTACTTTAGTTAATTTGCAAGCTTCTATTACATTTTTACTTCCATTAACATTAATATCATGCATTAATTTTTTGTTTCCATTTCCAATATCAATTAAACCAGCAAGATGAAAAACAGCATCATTGTTTTCAAAAGCTTTTTTTAAACTATCTATATCACGAACATCACCATATGCAAAATTGACATTTAATCCATTAAACAAATTAGTTTTCTCACCATTTCTTACAAAAGCAGTAACATCATAACCTTTATCTACTAAATATCTTACTAAAACATTACCAATATGTCCTGTAGAGCCAGTAACAACTACCTTCATATTTGATTTTCCTCCTTTTAAACTATCTATAAAATAAAATTATATAAATTTTATAACTAATTTTATATAAATTCAATATCTAAATGATGAAAAGACTTGAAAAGGATATAATAATAATTGTATAATAAAGTAAAAAGAAAAAAGGAGTAAGCCTATGAAAAAAATAAATGTTTTCATGAAGATACTATTAATATTATTAACATTAACAGTTATAGGAATAATCATAAGTAACTATGCTTATGCAGGAATAAGTTTACCATCTAATTTAAGTAGTATTTATTCTTCAACAGATCCTACAATAGGTACAATAGGAGGAAGAATACTATGGGTATTACAAATTATATTTTATGGAGCAGCAGTAATAATATTAATGTTTACAGGGGTAAAATATATGGCATCAGCACCAGATGCAAAAGCAGAATTTAAAAAGAAATCATTATATATGGTAGCAGGAGCGGTTATGCTATTTGCAGCAGGTGGAATAGTAACAATATTAGCAAACCTAGCAATGGATAATATATAATAAATTACAATTATATTACATTTGCAAAAATACCTTGAATAAATACTAGGCAAAGTATATAATAAATGCGATATTGTATAATTAAATAGGGATATTGTATGAAAAAGATAAATAAAATATTAATAATATTATTAATACCTTTTATAATATTAAGTACTAATGCTATGGCAACTACTGCAGGAGAAATAAAAAATACATCAGATAACTGGGTGGAAAATGGATCTAAAAATTCACCAATGTCATCCCAAAAGATTTGGGATGAATTAATTCCAATAGGACAAGTGCTGTTAGCCATAGGAGCAGTAGTACTAGTAGTTGCATTCATGTGGTTAGGTATAAAATATATGACTACAGATCCATCAGGAAAAGCAGACGTTAAACAAAGATTAGTTGGACTAATAATAGCCACAGTAGTTATATTTGGAGGAGTAGGAATCTTTACTCTTGTTGTTAATTTAATGAATGGAATATTATTTAATATATGATAAAAAATAAGGAGATTATATGAAAAGAATAAGAAAGATATTAATGTTTATATTAGTAACATTCTTCATAGTCACAATAAATAATAATGCGCTTGCTTTAAGCGCTGGTGGAATGAAAAATGATGCTGATAGCTGGATAAAAAACGGATCACAAAATGCTCCAATAACAGCTGATATGGCTTGGACTGAATTAATGCCAATAGGACAAGTATTGTTAGCCATAGGGGCAGTAGTACTAGTAGTTGCATTCATGTGGCTGGGTATAAAATATATGACAGCAGATCCATCAGGAAAAGCAGACGTTAAGCAAAAATTAATAGGACTAGTAGTAGCTACAGTAGTTATATTTGGAGGAGTAGGAATCTTTACTCTTGTTGTTAATTTGATGAATGGAATATTAGCATAGGCACAAAGGAGGATAATTATGGGAAGTTATTATATACCAAGTAATAATCTAAAAGGTGAAAGTAGAATTTTATATATTTTCACGACAAAATCTTTATTATTTACAGCAGCGGGTGGATTTATAGGATTAATTTTATATTTTATATTTGGAGTATTACTGGGTCTAAAACCATTAGGAATAGGCTGTGCAGTAATACTTGCTTTGCTTGGATATGGAATTGCTACAATTAAATTTCCGTCAGCTGGAAATTCAAAACTTGCCAAAAATGTAGGTGGCGATTCTGTAGATGATGTAATTTTAAGATATATATTATTTAAGAAAAATAAAAAAGTATACGCATATTCAGCCCCAAGAAAAGAACCAGATTATGTAAGCATGTCAGATAATTTTAAATTAGACAATATTATAGGAAAGGTTACTATGCAAAATGGTAGCGAAAATAAAAATACAAAGGAGGAAAGATAAATGGATACAATACAAATGCTTAACTTGATATTAGTAGTAATTTTAATTGCAATTTTACTGTTGGGACTCATAGCTGTACTTTTAATTTTTAAAATGAGAAAGAAAAAAGAGCCTCAAGATAATCAAATTAAAGTAAAAACTCAAGAAACAAGGAATAATCTTATTACTAGAGATGGAAAAAGTATAGATTCTATATATAAATTTATGGAATTTGATGAAATACTAGATAACATGATTGTAAGAAAAAATGGAAAACAATATGTAATGGTAATAAAGTGTAAAGGTATAAATTACGATTTATTATCTGAAGATGAAAAAAATGCTGTAGAATCTGGATTTATAGAATTTCTAAATACTTTAAGATTTCCAATTCAATTATATGTTCAAACAAGAACATTAAATTTTACGGAATTAATAAATGGATATCATGAAAGAATTGATGATGTTGCAAATCAAATTAAAAAACTTACAACTCAAATTGAAAATGCAAGAAAACGTGGAGCAAATGAATTAGTAGATAAATTAGAATTTGAAAGAAGAAGAAAACAAAATATATTAGAATATAGTGAATCAATAACAGGCTATACAGAAAAACTAAATGAAAGTAAAAATATATTACAACAAAAAACTTATTTAGTATTATCATATTTTACTTCAGAGTTTGGAGATACAAGTACTTATTCAAAAGATGAGATTAGTGATATCGCATTTTCAGAATTATACACAAGAGCTCAAACTTTAATAAGAGCATTAGCATCGGCAGAAGTAACAGGAACAGTTTTAGATTCAGAAGAATTAATGGAGTTATTATATGTAGCATATAACAGAGATGAATCAGAAATATATACATTAAGAAATGCACTAAATTCAGAATATGATAGATTGTATTCAACAGCAAAAGACGTAATGGAAGAAAAGAAAAAGAGAATAGAAGCTCAAATTGAAGAAGAAGCTACAAGAATGGCTACAAAAGGTATAATTGATGCAGACAAAAAGATAAGAGAAGAGAGAAGTAAAGAGCAAAGAGTAAGACAAAGAGCATTAGAGATGATAGAAGAAAATAAATCAGAAATGAGCAATACATTATATGAAGAAAGTAAAAAACAAATAAAAGGAGTTAAGGAAGAAAAGGCTCCAAGTAAAAGAGTAGTAAAAAAGAATATATAACCAAAGAATAGGAGGATATCCATAATGAAAGATAAGGAGAATCTTAATGAAATTCAGACACCAAAGGAAGAAAAAAAATTCACACGTAATACAAAAGATATAAAGGATATAATTGCACCTTCAGGAATTGATGCAACTAGTACTAGACAATTAGAAATTGTGGCAAATACAAGTAAATTTGCTAGAACTATGATGATATCAACCTTACCAAGAATGTGTACATTTCCAGAACTTTTAAGAGGAATGTACACATTTGGGGATGTTAATGTTTCTGTTTTTATAAATCCAATTAGTGAAGCAAAGTCACAAAATGAATTAAATAAGACAATTAATGAATTAGAGTCTGAAAGAATTGTTGCAATTGATAGAGGAGATATAAATCGTGAAAGTTTACTAGCTCAAAAAAGAGCAGAAGCAGAAAATTTAAGAGATGCAATTGCAAGTGGATTAGATAAATTGTTTGAAGCTTCAGTAATGTGTACATTATTTGCATACAGTATAGAAGAACTAGATAAACAAACAGAACTATTATCATCTGAAATGGCAAAAACATTAATAGGAATAAAAACTGCATGGGCAATGCAAGAAGATGCTTTTAAATCAAATTTACCACTTGGCGAAGATAAGATTGCTAAAACTCATACATTTGACCGTAGATCTATGGCAACAGTATTTCCTTTTATAAATTCAGAAGTTGGACATGAAAATGGAATACCAATTGGATTTAATAGACAAACTGGACTTCCAATACTATATGATAATTTTAGTTCAGAATTAAGCAATTATAACATGGTTGTATTTGGTAAATCTGGTGCTGGTAAAGGTGTTACAATAAAAACATTAATTGCAAGATCAGCTGTTTTAATGGGAATAGAAAGTTTAGCTCTAGATGCAGAAGGTGAATATGGAATTGTCGCTGAAGCATTAGGTGGAATAAATGTTGTTATTTCACCAACATCTAAAACTATCATAAATCCATTTGATATTGAATCAGAAGTAACAAGAGATGAAATTACAGGAAGAGAAAAAGTAGCTTTAAATGTAGAAAATAAAGTAGAAGATGTTACACAGATTTTACTTACCATGGCAAGAGGAAGTACTAGATCTGAAGATATAAATGAAGTAACAAAACAAATTATAGCAGAATCAGTAGCAGAAGAATATGCAGCTGCTGGAATTACTAATGATGTAAACAGTTTATATGCTATAAATTCAAATACAATAATGCAAAGTGATTACTTAGGAAAAAGTAAAAAGATGATGCCTACAATAGGATCTTGGTATCATAGACTAGTGGAAAATTCTACTAAAAATACAAATCCAGATTATAGAGCGCATTATAGTTACTTAATAAAAGTTATGAAACAATATGTAAGAGAATATAACGGACAAATGTCATACTTTGATGGACAATCAACATTTGATTTATTGGAAGGAACATCTTTTATAAATCTAGATATATCTAATCTAGAAGAAAGATTTGCAAGACCACTTGCACAGCAAATATTATTATCTTGGATATGGGAAAAATATGTTAAAAGAAATAGTGAAGACAAAACAAAAGCTGGAAAGAAAAGAGTTTTAGTTGACGAAGCATGGATGTTGCTTCCTTATCCAGAAGCAGTAGATTTCTTAAATAAGATGGCAAGACGTGCAAGAAAAAGAAATGTATCTTTAGCAGTTGTTTCACAAAGATTCCAAGACTTTTATGAAAAATCAGAAGTTCAAGCAGTTCTTACTTCATCAGATACAAAATTATTCTTAGCACAAGATAAATCAGAAATTCAATATATAAAAGAAGTATTTAAATTAAGTGAAGGTGAAGCATCATTCTTAACAACATGTAGCAGAGGACAAGGTTTATTTAAAGTAGGAGAACAAACAGCAATTATAGAAATTGTACCAACGAAGAAAGAATTTGAATTTATGGAAACAAATATAAACAAATTAAGAGAAAAAAAAGAAGAAAATAAATAAAGCAAAAAGTAAAGTAAAGGGGGATCAATGAAAGTAAGAATACTACATATTTTTATAGCAGTACTTTTAATATTAGTAATATTTTCATCAAAATGTTTTGCAACATTAAATGTGCAAGGCGTTGAAGTTGAAGACCCCCTTACTACAGATGTTGTAGATAACAGTATAGAAAATCAAGTAGATGAATGGGGAGAAAATGGAACAGGTCAAACTATAGCAAATTCAGGAGAAACATCTTCTCATGAATTAGAAAACAGTGATAATATTTTAGATACAATAGCAACTGTCCTTGGATGGATTATTTCAATTGTTCCATTTCTTATTAATTTTATACTTGCATTGGTTGTAGGAACAGATACTTTTTCAATACAAGATTTACTGTTAGGAAATTATGAATTATTTCACATAAATGTATTTGATGTTGATGGCTTAACTGGTAATTATGCAACTATGATGCAATCAATTAGTAATTCGATATCACTATGGTATACTGCAATTAGAAACCTATCAGTAGTTGCATTAGCTATAATATTAATATATGTAGGAATAAGAATGGCGATATCATCAGTTGCAGAAGATAAAGCTAAATATAAAATAATGCTAAAAAATTGGTTTATAGCATTTGTTTTAATATTTCTATTACATTATATAATTATAATTTTAATGGAATTATCAGAATTATTAGTTAAATTTGTAAAAGATTCAATATCTCAAAATACAAATGTGATTGGAATGGAAGAAACAATATTAAATGATTCTTTTGCTAATATTGCTAAAGCAGATGGACTTGACAAAATATTATATATAATAGCATACTTTTTGATGGTATATTATCAGTTTAAATTTTTTTTAATATATATAATGAGGGTATTTAAAGTAGATTTTTTAATTATGATAGCACCTTTAATATGTATAACATATCCAATAGATACAATTGCAGATAATAAAGCTCAGGCTTTTAACAACTGGATAAAACAAATAGTAGGAGAAATATTTTTGCAGCCTATACATTTATGTATATATGTGGTATTTATATATTCAGCAGGAGCTATAGCAGTT
The DNA here is from genome assembly GCA_944390305.1 of uncultured Clostridia bacterium. Taxonomy (GTDB): domain Bacteria; phylum Bacillota; class Clostridia; order TANB77; family CAG-508; genus CAG-793. The sequence continues at coordinate 10,470 of CALXPX010000003.1, read as the reverse complement.
GAAGCTCCGATTGTAGCAATTATGTTTTTCGCAGCATTAAGTAATGGAGAGAAAATTGTAAGAAGAGCATTTAAGGTAGAAGGAAAAGGATTAAAAGATATAAAAATGCCTAAAATATAATATGTTAGGAGGAAATATGCCTAAGAAAAAAAGAAATAAAATAATTGTTATAACTATAATAGCTATACTAATTTTCTTGATAATAGGAAGATTACTATATATGTATTTTCAAGGACAAAATAAAGAAATAACATCTGTAAATGATTTTAACAATATAAAAGAATTAGTTGAATTTAATGGATGCAAATACATAAATATGGAGCCTTCAAAAGAAGACGGGTACAAAGAAGATATATATATAGAATTTAGTAAAGATCCAATAGACGAAAATGGTAATACAAATGAAGTTTTATATGATAATCTTACTAGTCAAATCGCAGGAAAACTTATAGGAACAAACTTTAGAATTATAGATGAAAGTAGGAGTATTATTATAAGAATACAATTTGATGAAAATGCAGTAAGCCTTTATACAATAAATAACGATTCACAATATTTTGAACATTTAAAAACAAAATATCAAGTTACTAAATATACAGAAGATAAACAAACACCAATACAAATTAGTTCGAATGTATTAAATGCAATTGCAAATAATAACTGGACTACAACAAACCTTAATTTGGGTTCAATAGATAGTGTTTGCGATAATTATAATATATATTTTGATGAGGGATATAAAATAAGAAATATTTATTCAAATGTATATAATATTATATTTACAAAAAAATATCAATATGAAGTTTTTCCAGGAATAAAAGTAGGAATGACTAATGAACAAATAAAGCAAATTTTAGGTAAAGAGACATTTTACGAAGCCGAAAGTAATGTTATAGGTTATAAAAACCAAGAATTTTATGTATTTTTTAGCGATGGAGAAATTTCAATTTATAGAAATGATAATGATTATGATACTACGGGCTTTTATAGTATTTTAACAGATTATAATAATACAGAAGATTATAATACATTTATATCAAAACTTACAGAATTATGGCCAGATTATGATGCTTTTACAAAAACATCAGATAGAATCATGCTTAAGTATACATTAAAAGGAATTGTTATTAATTTTAATTCTATTAGTAATAATGGCATAACAATATATAAAAATGCCAATGGACAGATAATAGATGAAATCATGAATGGAACTGTCCTAAATAACGTATATACTAAATTTGATACAAATTTGGTTTTGGACAATGAAAACAGCAGAATAATGGGAGACATAATGTCAAGGAATCCTGTAGATCCTAAGGAAGAACTTAATACGGATAAATATGTAGTACTTTATGATGAAACTACAAGTGGGGGATTCCAAAATGTAAGGTTTATTTCTAGAGACAAAGAAAATTTAGATATAGAATTAAAAGATGAATATATAAATGGATTATATAAAATAGATAATAATAATTATATTTATTCCGTACAAGGAAAAGGAATTTATAGAATAAATATTGAATTAGTTCAATATCAAACAATAATAGAAGGAAATCAAACATTTAATATTAGCAAAATTGAAAACAATATTATATATTACGATAATACACAAATAGAAATAAAATAAAGAGGAGGTACAAACATGAAAAAAATTTTTAGTATAGTATTACTATTACTAGTATCATTTATGATGTTTGTACCTAGTAGAGTGTTAGGAGAAGATAAACAAAATTCAAATGCTACTACAGGACATACTGTTGAAGAAGTAGGAATGCAGATAGCAACTTGGGCTATACAATTTTGTAACGATGAAGATGCAGGAAAATATACATGTTTATATAATGATAATACAAATGATGATAATGGAAGTCCGAGATCAATTGCATACAATGCTCAGATAGCAGAAGGAAGTACATATGAATTTGATTGCGTTGGATGGGTAAGCTTTGCTGTTCATCATGCAACAGGAATAGGAAATGAATCATTTACAATTTTCGCATCTCCTACAAGATATGGATGGAATTCATATAATTTTAATAGAGGCTTTTACGAAGAAATTTGGAGAAATGATGCTGGAGTTAATGGCTTACCTAGAGATGTAACTGTTTTACCTGGAGATATATTAGTTATGGATGGGCACGTAGGACTATATGTTGGAAAAAATAGCCAAGGAGAAGATATGGTAGCTGATATGTGGTCTACAGCTAGTGGCGGACTAGGGATAAGAAGTGCCTATACTTTTTCAAATTGTAGAGGAAGCCAAGATAATTTAAAACAAATAGGAAGAATTACAGAAGAAGCGGCGAAAGCAGCAAATTTTGAATTTATAGCAGATGGTGTATACTTGCCTGGTAGCATGGCGAGTACATCAAATTCTGCAGGAGATTTTGAATTTAATGGTATGCCAACACAGGTTTCTTATTCAAAAAGAAAAGATTTAGCATGGTTATTTAATCAAATCTCACAATTTTTTGGATTTTTTGGTGGTATGATAATAAATGTTATAAAATTTGCAGCATTAGGATATGTAATAATGTTTCAATCACTAGCGAATAACTTTATTAATGCTTCAGGAGAAAGTCTAACAAATACTACAACAACAAATACCACAGCAAATTTAGGAAATATATCATATGCATATGTAAAATTTATAGATGATAATTCATTAGGGCTCTATAAAGTTGAAGAAAAAGAATATTCAGTAATGCCAATAGAAGCATTAACTGGAGTAAATGGAAGCAGTCAAAATAGTAACCCTAATGCAAGTATAAGTGGAATCGTAGATGGAGATTACACTATAGAAGATATTATATATAACAATATACCACTTTTAGATGTTAATGTTTTTACAGATACTCCACGGAGGACAGCAAATTCCAAATGATTCAATAGTTGGAATACTTAGAAATATAGTAGCTGGTTGGTATATATCGTTTAGAAATTTAGCCTTAATAGCTCTAGTAATAATTGTAATGTACTTAGGAATTAGAATAGCTTTATCTACGATTCCAGAAAAAACAGGTCAATATAAGACAGCTCTATGGAGTTGGATTGTTAGTATTATACTTTTGTTTATAATACATTATTTTATGATAGCAGTATTTAGCATTAATGAAACTATATTAAATCTTTTAGAAAATACAAATGCTGGAGATACATCTATATATGAAACAATAGAAACAAGATCTTTTGATATAAGAATGAATATAGGAATACCAGCGACAATAATGTATCTTATACTAATTATTTATTTTTACAAATTTTTGTGGATATATATGAAGCGTTATTTTACAGTAATGATTCTTATTATAATTGCTCCTTTTATATGCGCAAAATATGCATTTGATGGTGCAAAAGGAAAAAAAGGAACATCTCTTACAAGTTGGATGTATGATTTTAGTATGAATGTTTTTTTGCAATCTGTACATGCTCTTTTATATACTGCATTAATGGGAGTTGCAATCAATATTGCAGTATCAAGCCTATGGGGATTTATTATAGCTTTAGTATTTATAAATTTCATTCTAAAAGCAGATAAAATTTTCTTAGACATCTTTAATTTTGGCAAAGGTGCAAATGTAAAAGATGTTGATAAAGAGTTTACAAAAGGAGAAGTAAGTGAAGCAATAGCTCAAGTATATTTTACAAAAAATGCATTAAAATTTGGGTTTAACACAACTAAAAAATTAGCTCATTCTGCTAGAATTGCTGGAAGGACGGCATATGGTGCAGGATTAAGTGCTATATATGAAGAGGATGCAGAATTACAAAGAAAAAAGATAAAGGAAACAAAAAATAGTATATTTAATAAAAAAGATGAAATAGCGAATAAAGTTTATAAAAAATTACACAAAGGAAAAGATAGTGAAAAAGCTCAATTAAGGATAATGGCAAGAAATGATGGATTACTTGGAAGAAGAGCAAGAGCAATAATAGGGGCAAGAAAAGACTTAAAAAAGAAAAAATTCAAATCAGGATTGAATATAGCTAAAACATTACCACTAAGTGTATTAACCATGTTGGGAGGAATACCAATGTTCGTGATTGATCCTAAATCAGGATATGCTATGATGTCTAAGGGATTTAAAAAGTATAAAAAATTATCTAAACCAAAAACTGATGTACCTGGGCATAAAGTAAGATATCATGGATGGGCAAGAATAGCACAAATAGGAACTTTAGGTGGATATGGAATTGTTCAAAATATTTTAGAAGACAACAAAAAACAGAATAAAAAAGAAGGAGAGTTATCAAGAACAATAGGATATATAAGGCAAGTTGATACATATTATGATACAGCACAAGAAAAATGGAAAAGTATAACTAAAGATATGTCAGAAGAAGAAAAAAATGATTTAATATCAAAAATAAAACTTATGACAATAGATGGTAGTACAGAGGTTGTTAGTTCAAGTATATACAATTATTTAAATGTAAATGAAATGAATGAGGTAACAAGAGAAAATATATCAAATATAGTAGAAAATGCATTAAGTGAAACTGGTCTAAACCATGGATTAACAGAAGAACAAATAGATCAAGTAAAACAAAAGGTAATAAATGGGCATAATTATAGTGAAAATCAATTTATAAATCAAGTAGAAAATGTTGCAAAAGAAGTACATCAAGCAGTAAAAGAAATAAGTTTTACTGATAATGATACAAAAGATTTAGTAAGTGCTATAGATTCAATAGAGGAAATAAATGAAAAAGCACGTAAAGATGTAAAACAAAATATAGCAGATACAGGAAGACTAATAAGAGATTTAAGAGTAAATTATGAGGGCTAAATAAAAGGAGGACAAACATGGCAAGATTTGTCAAGTGGAGAAAAAAAGTTAAAGAGGTTATTGTAATTATAACAATTGTAATGCTATTATTATCCGGTATAGTAAAGGCAGATACATTAGAATCTACAACTTATAATATTTTTGGAGTAAAGGAAGTAACCGTAATAGAGGGAGATAGACCAGAAGACAAAGTAGGAGATACAAGTGTTTTTTACTCAAATGACCCTACATGGTTAATTTCAGAAACGCTTAAAATAACAGAAGAAGAATTTAAAAATAAATCAACTCAACCTGATGACTTTTACATTATAGACCAAATTTATAATCAATTTATAATATTTAACATAGATAAAGATGGCGTTAATTATGCAACCATAAAAGACTTTTTTAATGGTTTAAGCTCAGACGTAGATGAGTTTGGATATTATATAGGCCTTATTAAATGGTCTCAACAGGATCATATAGCAGAGCAGATAGCAGATACTGGAATTGATGCAACAATAAGTGTTACTGAAAATCGTAGGAATGATCAAGGAGATATAGTAGAAGAAACCATAGAAACACAAGAAACACAAGAAACAACAGAAGAAACACAAGATTCAGGAGGAGGAGGTATCTTTGGATTTTTAGGAGGAATACTAGATGGTATAGTATCTGTATTCATGTATATTTTAAGATTAATACCAGTTACAATTGCTACAGGACTTGGAAAGATAATTTCTACGATAGGTGCTCTAATAACAGGAACAAACGTTGCACAAGGTCTAACTCTTGATGATATACTCTTCAACAAAGTGGAAATTACAAGTATAGATTTTTTCTCAACTTCTACAGATACTACTGTTAACTTAATAAGAGATAATGTTGCTACATGGTATGTAGGAATAAGAAACTTATCAGCAATAATATTATCTTTGATATTATTATATGTAGGAATAAGAATGGCAATTTCATCAGTTGCAGAAGACAAAGCTAAATATAAAAAAATGTTAGGAGATTGGGTAACAAGTATAGCATTACTATTTGTACTACATTATATTATGGAAGCAGTAATTGCAGTTAACAATTCATTAGTAAATATTATGGCTAATGCAGGAAGTACAAACATTGCAACTGGATCAAAAAATTTTAATGATACGATGAATCAGTTTATAGGAGCTGCATATGATTTTAATGTAGATACAGTAACAGGTATTGCATATGCATTCATATATTTATTACTAAGCTTAATAACATTTATCTTTTTACTAACATATATAAGGCGTATGGTCACAATAGCATTTCTAATAATGATAGCCCCAATAATAACAATTACATATTCTATAGATAAAATGGGAGATGGAAAATCTCAAGCTTTAAATGCTTGGATGAAAGAATATATATATAATATATTAATACAACCATTTCATTGTATAATATATTTAGCACTAGTAAATTCATCATTTGAAATGTTAAAAGGAAATAGCGATGCTGCAAGTAATTTAGGACCGGCAGTTTTATGTTTTGCAATAGTTATGTCAATGTTTAAAGCAGAAGAAATTGTTAAAAATATCTTTAACTTTAAAGCATCAAGTATGCCTCAAGCAATTGCACAAGGAGCAATGTTTGCAACAGCTATAAATGCAATTGGAGGAAAAGGAAAATCAGCTGCTTCTGCAGTAGGAAAAGCAGGTAGTGCAGGTAGAAAAGCTCCTAAATTTGCAAATAGTCAAGGAAAGAATCAAACAGGAGGAACAAGTAAAGCAGAAGCAGGAGGAACAAGTAAAGCAGAAGCAGGAGGAACTACTCCAAAAACAACTGAAGTAAAAAATCCAGAAGAACCATATTCACAAAAATTATCAGGAATAGATAGAGTATCTACAGATGAAAATCGTCAAGGTCAATATTCAGAAAAATTAGGTAGAATGTCACAAATATTTAAAGATGATGGAGGAGAAGTAAAACCACCTGTAACACCAGTAAAGAAAACTAAAAATGGAAATGGAAGAGCTGCTGCAAGAAAAATTGGAGGAGCAGTATTAAGAAATACACTAAAAGCTACAGGGTATGCAGTTGGATTTACATTAGGAGCGGCAACAGGAAACTTTAATGTTGCAATATCTGGAATGCAAGCTATAGGTAGATCAACATCTGGAGCTATAAATGGCAAACATGTAAGCTCTCAGCAAAGAAATTTGGCTAAAGCATATAATAACTTTGAAAATGAACATTCAGAATTAGATGAAAAAAGTAAGATAGCATATAGTAGAAAATTATTGGATCATGAAATTGAAGCACAAACGGATGCAGAAAGAGAATATGTAAGAGCAATGACTGAAATGAATAATACATACGAAAGAGGCGGACTATCATCAGATGAGGCAGGTGATAAGGTTGAAAAAACAATAAAGAAAATACAAGAAGGAGAAATATCTGAATTAAGTGCTCCTCAAAGATATTATAGACAAGCTCGAAATGCTTTTACGCAAAGAAATAATGAAAATGGTAGTGATGGACAAAATACAACAACAGTATAATAAAAGGCAGGTGAGAAAATGGCAGAAAATAATAATAATAGTATAGAAACAATGGGGGGAAACAAGCAGCAAGGTAAGCAGCAAGGAGGGAAAAAAAATCCACAAAAAACAGTGCAACAGATAAAAAAAGTAGTATCAATGCTAAAAAAATTACCAGTTATATTACCATCAGCTGGGATAATATTACTAATTGTTCTAATAGTAGGGTTACTTTCCTCTTTCCTCTCAATGCCTGGAATGATTTTAGAGAATTTAAAGCAAGCTGCATTATCTGCTTGGAATGGATTTTTAAGTTTCTTTGATGGAAATAATGTAGACCGTATAATAAATGAAGAAGATGAACTAGATCTTGCACAAAGGATTAATGCCATGGGATATGATATTGTTGGTAGTGGATTTACAGATGTAACAGAATACAATGAGGACGGAGTACCAACAAAATTAGGACAATTTGCAGATGGAAGAAATTATTTAAGAATGTATTTAATTTCGAATGAGTTATCGCTATCTATTGCGCAATGGAGTGTAGCAGGGTCTTGGAGTTCTTTTTGGGATAATGTTTTTGGAACTAATTCAGGAGCAACATATGGAGATTATAGCCAAGGTATGATAAATATTGTTTACGATGGAGATAGTGCCTTTGACTTAGATAACTTTGTATCAACCAGTATAAGTATAGATAGAGATAGTGAATCAATGAAAATAGAACCTGATTGGTTTGATACATTTTCATATGGAACATTTTATTTTGATTTATCAACTTGGACATCAAGATATGGAAAACCGGTAGAATTAATGTTAGCATTACATCTGTCAACTATGATGCCGGATTTAACATATGACATATGTTCAATGAGTGAATTTGATACCAAAGTAGACATTGTTGTTAATGATGTTGAAGTGGATTTTGAAGATGTTCAATATAAAGGAATTAGCGTACCTACATCAGTTGAAGATACAACAGATGCTGATGGAAATGTTATAAAGGGAGCAAAAACTGTTTTTAAAGAAAATAATATAGACTTAACTGATGAACAAATACAAGCCTTAGTAGATTTAAGAAATACTGGAACAGATAAAACATCATGGCCACGTATAATAGGTGTAAAAAAACATTGGTTTTATGAAGATTTTACTTTTTCATATGGTACAGGAGGAAACTTAAAACATGATTTAACATATACACCTCGTGATGATAGTGATAACTTAAAAGATATAGCAAATGATATTGTGATAAAGGGTTCTATAGATGATTCGTATTATCAATTATGCGAACCACAGACAACTGGACCTAATGAGAATATAAAAAAATTATTTTTGGGAGATGAAAATGATCCAGATAGATTCCCAGGAAAATATTATCAATTTGATGGAACAAAAGAAAGAGCAAAACAAATAGCAGAAGCAAAAGCAAGAGATAAAGCAGAAGAAGAAGGAAAAGATATAGAAGGAACAACATATACATTTGGTGGAGAAGAATTTACCGTTGAAAATGTAACAATACAAAAAGAACCTGTAAATTTTAACGTAACTACTACAATGCCAAATGGAACACAATTACAATCAACCAAAAATGCATTTGCAGCATTTTCAATACTAGAAGGCATGAATAGTGATGCATCAGAGAAAATATATAGAAATTTACAAGAACTATTAATAAACTTAGGATATTTTACAGAAGAAGATTTTCAGAAACAAGGAACTCAAGTTTTAGAATGGATTTTGCCAAATCATATGCCTACAATGTGGCCAGTAAGAGAAGAAAATGAATATGGTGCATTTATTAGATCGAAATCAAATTTAAAAGATGGTTTTGAAAGTGGAGAAACAATAATAGCTCCAGCAGATGCAACTATAGTAGAAATTGGAAATGACTCAATTAAATTAAAGTTAAAAGAAGTAGATGATAATACATTACAGCAATTACAAAAAAAACTAGGGAAAGAAACGAATATTGTACTAGATGGAAAATGTATATTGGATATGGAATTTTTAATAAAAGGTATAAGTGTTGATAATTCTTTATCAGTATCACAAGATGTAAAAAGAGGAGATAATATAGGAACAACTACAAGTGAAGATATACAAGTAATCATGTATAATATAGATAAATCAGTAGTAGATAATATAGACGATTATATGAAACCAGATTATGGTAATGTTGTAAATCCGGGTCCATGGTATGATCCAGATTATGAAGCAAAGGTAGAACAAATGCAAAAAGATATATATAAGAAATTAAAATCCTATAATTTAACAGATGCTGCATGTTTTGCTATACTTGGCGTTATGCAAGCAGAATCATCATTTATTTTAACTAATGAAAATCCACTAGATCAGGGGTTCGGATTATTACAGTGGACAAATACAAATGACGATGGTTCTGGAAGAAGGGATAATTTAGAAGCTTTTTGTGCTCAACATGGATATGCAGTAGACTCTATAGAAGGTCAATTAGAATTTTTTATATACGAACTAGAATCATCTTATTCAAAAAAGAATGGCTATACATTTCCTGTATATGAAACATTAATGACATCAAATGATATTCAAGAATGTTTAGAAATGTTTTTCTGCCATGCTGAAGCGGGATACGATATACCAATTTCTGCAAATTATGAATATGCTTTGGGATATAATACGCAATATTTATTTGACCAAAGGTTAACATATGCAACCGCATTCTCTAAAAAGAGAGGAGAACTAGCATCTTAAAATAAAAAGAGGTAGATATGAAAAAAATTGTAATAACTATTATTGTAATACTGAGTTTGACTTTAATAGTTCAATCAGCATACTATAACTTAAAAAATAGCAAAATAAATGAAACAAATGATATTAATATTTTAATAAATTCAGCAATAGATGGAGAAATAGAAAACATACCTAATAATAGAGTGTATATAGATAAAGAACCTTTAAACGAATTGGAAAATGTTGTAGTTCCAAATGGGATAGCAGATTTTAGTTCAAAATATACTGGTGAATTAAAGGTAGTAACTGTAGAAAATGCACTATATAAATTTGTATATGAAGATGCACAAAAGATTCATAAACAAACAACAGATAGATCTAATAATTATAAAGCACAATACTATGATGAGCATACAGAAGAAATAAACAATATGGGCATATATAGTTTAGATGATTATAAAGGAATTTCA
>CALXPX010000002.1 GCA_944390305.1 uncultured Clostridia bacterium | reverse complement strand
AGTACATCAATATTCCTATATTTTTCTCTAAATTTTTCTGTTGCTTGATCTCTTAATGCATTTATTAATTGATTAGTGAAAGTTTCAGATGTTACATATAAAATATTAACATTTGGATTATTCATTAATATTTGATTTCCTATAGCATGCATTAAGTGAGTTTTTCCTAGTCCTACTCCCCCATAAATAAAAAACGGATTATACTTAGAACCAGGATTATCTGCTACTCCCATTGCTGCTGCTTGTGCAAATTTATTATTACTTCCTACTACAAATGTATCAAATGTGTATTTTGGATTTAATCCAGAATTAATAAGAGATTTGTTATTTGAAATAGGTGTGACAGTACTTGAAATAGAATCTTCTTCATCTTTTAATTTTATTGTTACATTACATTTCTTATTTGTTATAAAATTAAAAGTGTTTGTAAGTAGAGTTAAATATCTTGATTCAATAGTATCTTTTTGAAATGGGTTTGATGCAACTAAAACTATAACGTTATTATTAACGCTTTTTAATTCTAATGGCTGAATCCATGTTTGATATGTAATTACTGTTGTTTCATCTTTTAATAGTTCTTTTGCTTTACTCCATAGTTCATTTAGATTTTCGCTTGACATTTGCTTCAACCCCTTAATTGCAAAAATAAAAAAGTTATTTAATATCCACAATTTATTAATAGATTGTGGAAAAGTACTTAAATAACATTTTCTTTAGTATCTTTTATTTCTCATAATTTGATATAATAATATCAAAAATTGGCATAATTAGTCAAGTAAAATCGAAAGAAAATATAAAAAAATTTGGCTGATATCTATTGACATAATTGGTATTTAAGGGTTATAATAGAAAATACGATTGAGATTATATTTTGCTATAGAATTGGAGGTGCAATATAAATGAAAAGAACTTATCAACCAAAAAAGAGACAAGAACAAAAAGAACATGGATTTATGAAAAGAATGTCTACTAGACAAGGAAGAAATGTATTAAAAGCAAGACGTGCAAAAGGAAGAAAAAAATTAAGCGCTTAAGGCTTTTTTATTGAGGTCACAATTATAGTGACCTTTTTTAAGGTATATAATTATGAGAAGAATTAAAACATTGAAATTGAATTACGAATTTAAAAATGTATTTAATAAAGGAAAATATTATATAGGAAATCAAATTATAATTTATATTTTAAAAAATAGAGTTGGTGTAAATAGATTAGGAATTGCTCTTAGCTCTAAACTATGTAATGCAGTAAAAAGAAATAGAATAAAAAGGGTTATAAGGGCTGTATATCAAAAAAATATGGTAAATTGTGATATTGGCTATGATATAGTTATTGCTTGGAATAAAAAAGCAGATATTGGTGATTTATCTTATTATATAATATTTGAGGATATGAAAAGAATATTTTTAAATTCAGGTATAAAAAAAGATGAAAAAGATTCTAATTTGGTTAATTAAGGGATATCAAAAATGTATATCTCCTGGACTAAGATATATGGGAGTGCAATGTAAGTATTATCCGTCTTGTTCAGAATATACAAAACAAGCTATTGAAAAACATGGTTGCATTAAAGGTATTTTTTTGGGAATTAAGAGAATATTAAAATGTAATCCTTTTTCAAAAGGGGGATATGATCCATTAAAATGAAGGGAGAAAAAGAATGGGATTTTTAGCAAACATTTTTGGTTATGTTTTGAATTTCTTGTATTCTTGGTTACAAAATTATGGATGGGCTATAATATTATTTTCACTTATTTTACAAATAATATTATTACCGCTATCTATTAAACAACAAAAATCTTTAAAAAAATCAGCTAAGATTCAACAAGAGATGCAAAAATTACAAGTTAAATATAAAAATAATCCTGAATTATTAAATCAAGAAGTAATGGGATTATATAAAAAAGAAAAGGTTAGTCCTTTTTCAGGATGCTTAAGCTCTATTATACAGCTTATATTATTTTTATCCGTATTTTATTTAGTAAGTAGACCTTTAACATATATGAAGAAAGTAGATCCTGCAGTTTTAGAAAAATATCAACAAGAAATTACTGAGAATGGAGAATCATCTTCTTATCCAGAAATAAAAATAATAGAGGAAAAAGCTTCAGAAGATGAAAATGTATACATTAATATGGATTTCTTAGGATTAGATTTAAGCAAAGTTCCAATGCAAAATCTTAGTGATATAAAAGTTTTGGTAATTCCTATTTTATATGTTATTACAACATTTGTTAATATAAGAATAATGACAAATTTAAATAAATCTAAAGAGCAAAGACAAAAGGAAAAGGAAGAAAAAGAAAGAAAGAAGCAGAAAAATGCTCTTACTGATGGTAATTCAGAAGAAACTATGGATGAACAACTTCAAAGTATGCAACAAATGACTAATAGTATGAATTATATGATGCCTATAATGTCTATTGCGATTGCTGTTATTGCACCTTTGGGATTGTCATTATATTGGTTAGTTAAAAATATATTGCAATTATGCGAAAGATTAATACTAAATAAGTTTATGAAAAAAGAGGAGGCATAATTAATGAAAGATGTAGTTATAGCAGAAGGAAAAACATCAACTGAAGCAATAGAAAAAGGATTAAAAGAATTAAATTGCAAAAAAGAAGATGTAGAAATAAAAATTTTAGAAAATGAAGAGAAAAGAAGCTTTTTTAGTATATTAGAACCAAGAGTAGTAAAAGTTGAATTAACTTTAAAAAAAGAAAAGGAACAAAAGGAGAAGAAAACTAAAGAATTAAAAAACGAAAATATAAAACCAGAAGATATAGAAAAATGTAAAATTGCTGTTGAGGATTTTCTTAAAACTTTTACAAATCAAGTTAAAGAATTAGAATATGTAATAAATAAGAAGGATAATTCAATTTACGTTGAAATAAAAGGAGATAATTCTTCAAAATTAATTGGATATAGAGGAGAGACAATAAAAGCTCTTCAAACAATTCTTTCAGCTATAGGTAATAAGAATTTAGAAAATAGAGTAAGAGTATTAGTTGATATTGGTGGATATAAAGAAAAAAGAGAAGAAACTTTAAAAGAATTAGCTAAGAAATTAGAAAAAACAGTAAAAAGAAATGGAAAGAAAATAATATTGGAGCCAATGTCTTCTTATGAAAGAAAGATAATACATACGGAATTACAGAATAGCAAGTTTGTTACAACACATAGTATTGGAGAAGAACCAAGAAGAAGAATAGTAATTGAAAAAAGATAAAATATCGAAGTCAAAGTTCGAGATTTAGTTTAGAAATAAACAATCGTACTTTGACTTCTTTATTATAAAAATAAATGAGAAAATAAACATATTAAAAAATAATTAATAAAAAAATAAAAATAAATTATTTTAAATAGTTAAATAATAAAAAAATAATTAAATTAAAATCAATTAAAATATTAAAAATAATAAAAAATATTTAAAAAATTAAAATAAAAATATTAATGAAAATAATTCTGATAAATAAAAAATAATTTAAAAATTAATTAAAAAACATTAAAAATAATAAAATAAATGAAACATATTAAAAATAATGTAAAAATTAAAAAAATAATTTTAATAAATAAAAAACAATTAAATAATAATTAATAATTTAAAATTTAATTAAAAAATATAAAAATAAAAAAATATTTTAAAATAAATTAAAAATAAAAAAATTTTTAAAAATGAAAATAATTAAATTAAAATAAAAAAATATTAATAAAAATAATTTTAATAAATAAAAATAATTAAATAATAAATAATAATTAAAAAATTAATTAAAAAAATATTATAAATAATAAAAATAATTAAATTAAAATAAAAAATATTAATAAAAATAATTTTAATAAATAAAAAAATAATTAAATAAAAAATAATCAATAATAATTAAAATATAATAAAAATAATTGAAATATAAAAATTGATATAAAATTAAAAGAAAAAAGAATTTAAAAAAATAAAATCATGCCTTTAAAATTAAAAATAAGACGATTTTAAAATTTTGAAATATACTTTTATTAGTAAATACTAAAAATTGAAATTTGAGGATTTTGAAAAGAATTTGATTAAATTAATAAGGAGGATTAAATGGATAAAACAATAGCAGCAATTTCTACCGCAACTGGAAATGGAGGAATAGGAATTATAAGATTATCTGGAAAAGATACTTTTGATATAATCAATAAAATATTTAAGCCTAAAAATAATTCAAAAGAAATAAAGGGATATTCTATGAAATATGGAAATATTATAGATCCTAAAAGTAATGAAATTATAGATGAAGTATTAGTTTCTTATTTTATTTCACCTAAAAGTTATACTACTGAAGATATGTGTGAGATTAATTCTCATGGAGGTATGTTAATAGAAAAAAAGATTTTAGAAATTTGCCTTGAAAATGGTGCGGATTTAGCAATGCCAGGAGAGTTTACTAAAAGAGCGTTTTTAAATGGAAGAATAGATTTATCACAAGCAGAAGGTATTATAAACCTTATAAATTCTAAATCTGAAATGGAAGCTAAAGAATCGCTAAATCAATTAGAAGGTTTTTTATCCCAAAAAATTAAAGAGATAGAAAAAGAGATGTTGGATATTATGGTAAATATAGAAGTAACTATTGATTATCCAGAATATGATGTTGAGGAAGTAACTAATAAAGAAGCATTAATAAAATTAAAGAGTATACATAGTTTATTATCTGATTTAGAGAAATCATTTGAAAAGGGAAAAATACTAAGAGATGGAATAAAAACAGTTATTCTTGGAAAACCAAACGCTGGAAAGTCTTCTTTTCTTAATTTAATGATTAAAGAAGATAGAGCTATTGTAAGTGATATAGCAGGAACAACTAGAGATAGTATAGAAGAATATATAAATATTGATGGAATAGCTTTAAAATTAATTGATACCGCAGGAATTAGAGAAACAGATAATGTGATAGAAAAAATAGGTATAGAAAAAAGTATGAAGCTTGCAAATTCAGCAGATTTGATTATAGCAATTATAGATAATTCAACTAATTTAGATGATAATGATAGGCAGATTTTAGAGTTTATTAAAGATAAAAAAGCAATTATTATATTGAATAAAGTTGACATAATAAACGAAAACAGCAAAAATGAGGAAGAAATTAATAAGTTATGTAAACCGACTATAAAGTTATCTGCTAAGCTTGGATATGGTTTAGAAGAACTATATAATGAGATTTTAAAAATGTTTCAATTTAATGAAATATCTAATAGTAATAAAATTTTAATTACTAATGAAAGGCATAAAAATCAAATTAGAAAAGCAAAAGAAGGAATAGAACAGGCAATAGAAACTATAGAAAAATATATGCCGGTAGATATTATTAGTATATATATAAAACAAGCAATGAGCGACTTAGGTGAAATTACAGGAGAAAATGTATCAGATAATATAATTAATGAAATTTTTTCTAAATTTTGTTTAGGAAAATAAAAAAGTTGACGAAATTTCTAAGCAAACACATCTTTTTAAAATAAATATACTTTTAGTGTATATTGGTAATGAAAATCATGTTTTTTATTGGAAATGAAGATTGTTATTAAAAAAATATTTCAAAAATTATTGGTTTGAGTTTCATAAAAAACAAGAAAATAATTTATCGATGTGGAAAGTGTGGAAAATTAAATATAAAATTTGCATACAATATCAATTAATAGAAAGAATAGGAGGAATATATGAAATATTTTGCAGGAGAATACGACGTAGCAGTAATAGGTGCAGGACATGCTGGATGTGAAGCAGGACTTGCATGTGCGAGAATGGGATTAAGAACATTGGTATTTTCTATTAGCTTAGAAGCTGTGGCAAATATGCCTTGTAATCCACATATTGGTGGAAGTTCTAAAGGGCATATTGTCAGAGAAATTGATTGCTTAGGTGGAGAAATGGGGAAAAATATAGATAAAACATATTTACAGCTAAAGATGCTAAATACATCTAAAGGTCCAGCAGTCTACTCTTTAAGGGCTCAAGCAGACAGAAAAAGGTATCAAGCGGAAATGAAAAAGACTTTGGAAAGGCAAGAAAATCTATATTTAAAGCAGGCAGAAATTGTTAATATAGAAGTTGAAGATGACAGAATTAAGTCTATTGAAACTAATATAGGGGCTATATATAATGTAAGAGCAGTAGTTTTGGCAACAGGTACTTATTTAAAAGGAACTATACATATAGGAGAAGTTGCTTATTCAAGTGGTCCAGATGGAGTAGCTGCATCAGAAAAATTGTCTGAGGTATTGAAAAATTTAGGTATAAAGATTACTAGATTTAAAACAGGAACACCTGCTAGAGTAAATAGAAGGAGTTTGGATTTTTCTAAAATGGAAGTTCAAAAAGGTGATCCTGATACAGAGTTATTTTCAATGGAAGATGTTAATAAAAAAGATGTAGAACAAATGGATTGTTATTTAACATATACAAATGCTAAAACACACGAAATTATTAGAAATAATTTACATAGATCTCCTTTATATTCGGGGAAAATTCATGGTACAGGACCTAGATATTGCCCATCTATTGAAGATAAAGTTGTAAGATTTGCAGATAAAGAAAGACATCAAGTTTTTATAGAACCAGTTGGAAGAGATACTGATGAAATGTATGTACAAGGTATGAGTTCATCTTTACCTGAAGATGTACAAATAGCTATGTATAGAACAGTCGAAGGTATGGAAAATGTAGAGTTTACAAGACCTGCATATGCTATAGAATATGATTGCATTGATCCACAAGAGTTAAAGTTATCTTTGGAACATAAAAGAATAAAAGGAATGTTCTTTGCAGGACAAATTAATGGTACTTCAGGATATGAAGAAGCAGCAGCACAAGGATTAATTGCAGGAATTAATGCATCATTAGAGATTAAAGGTAGGGATCCTATTATATTAGATAGATCTCAAGCATATATAGGTGTACTTATAGATGACATTGTAACAAAAGGTACTAATGAACCGTATAGAATGATGACTTCAAGGGCTGAATATAGATTACTTTTAAGACAGGATAATGCAGATTTAAGATTATGTGAAATTGGACATATGGTAGGTCTTATATCTGATGATAGATATAAGAAATTTATAAAAAAGAAAAATAATATCGAAAAAGAAATTAAAAGACTTAATAATACTATTATAAAACCATCAGAAGATGTTAATGAATTTTTAAATAAATTTAATACTAGTAAGTTAACAACTGGAGTAAAATTATCAGATTTACTTAAAAGACCAGAACTTGATTATATAAAATTAAAAGATATAGATCCTACAAGACCAGAACTTACTAAACAAGAAGCTGAGGAGGTAGGAATTCAAGTAAAATATGCAGGATATATAAATTTGGAAAAAGAGCAAGTAGAAAAATTTAAAAAATTAGAATATAAAAAACTATCAGATGATATTGATTATCAAGAGATTAAAGGCTTAAGATTAGAAGCAAGGCAAAAGCTAAATAAAGTAAAGCCTACTTCTGTAGGACAGGCTTCAAGAATATCTGGAGTTTCGCCAGCGGACATATCTGTTTTATTAATATATTTAGAAACTATGAATAGGAGATAAATATGGATTTTAATGGAAAATTACAACAAAATGCTGAAAAAATAAATATAAGTATTAAAGAGGATAAAGTTATAAAATTTAAAAAATATATGGATTTATTATTAGAGTGGAATAAAAAAATAAATCTAACTGCAATTACTGATGAAGATGATATAATTTTAAAACATTTTATAGATTCGCTTACTATAGAAAAGTATGTTGATCCTAAACAGTCTGTTATAGATATAGGAACAGGAGCAGGATTTCCAGGGATACCACTAAAGATAATGAATGATAATGTAGAAGTAACATTGATGGATTCTTTAAATAAAAGAATTAATTTTCTAAATGAAGTTATAAAAAAATTAGATTTGAAAAATATTACTACTATTCATTCAAGAGCTGAGGATTTGGCAAAAGATAATAATTATAGAGAAAGATATGATGTGGCTGTATCAAGAGCAGTAGCTAATCTTAGCACTTTATCTGAGTATATGTTACCATTCGTAAAAGTTGGTGGAAAATGTATTTGTATGAAAGGATCTAATATTGATGAGGAAAGAAAGATAGCTGAAAAGGCAATAAATATGTTAGGAGGAAAAATAGTTAATATAGAAAACTTTAAGCTAGCAAATACAGATAATGAAAGAAATATAATAATAATAGAAAAAATACGTAAAACAGACAGTAAATACCCTAGAAAAGCAGGCATTCCGAGTAAAGAACCTTTAAAATAGAATAATGTAAAATTTAAAAGAAAAATGTAATATATTTATTGACATATTACATTTTTTTTTATATTATATAACGAGAAATGGAGGGACAAAATTGGGAAAAATTATATCTGTTGCAAATCAAAAAGAAGGAGTAAGAAAAAATACTAACACAATAAATATAAGCGGAATGCTAGCAAAGAAAAATAAGAAAGTTTTATTAGTTGATGCAGATCCTCAAGGAAATGCGACTAGTGGGCTAGGTCTAAGTAAAGATAGCGAATTTTCGACATATGACGTTTTAATTAATGAAGTTGAAATTCCTAATACAATACAAAAAATTAAACTTAAAAATTTGGATGTATGCCCTGCGAACATGAGTTTGGCTGGAGCAGAGGTAGAGCTTGTATCTGCAGTAGGAAGAGAGTATAGATTTAAAGACAAACTAGATAAAGTGAAAGATTATTATGATTATATATTTATAGATTGTCCTCCATCTTTAGGTCTAATAACATTAAATGCATTAAGTGCTTCAGATAGCGTATTAATTCCTGTGCAATGCGAATACTTTGCTTTAGAAGGAGTAGGAGAGCTTCTTAAGACAATTGAATTGGTTAGAAAATATTATAATAGAAATTTAACTATAGAAGGAGCAATTCTCACAATGTATGATGCTAGAACTAATTTATCTAATCAAGTAGTTAAAGAGGTAAACAAATATTTTGAAAATAGAGTTTTTGAAACAGTTATCCCAAGAAATGTAAGACTAAGCGAAGCACCTAGTTATGGATTACCAATAGTTCTTTATGATCCAATGTCTAAAGGTGCAAGGAGTTATGATAAATTAGTAAAGGAATTTTTAAAGAAGAATAAATGAAAGGATGATGATATATGGCAAAAAGTTCAGGACTAGGAAAAGGATTAGATGCTTTATTTGCAGAAAGTTCTGTATTAAAAGAAATGAAAAAAAATGAAAATACAGAAGAGGTAGTGAAAAAAATAAAATTAGTTGAAATAGAACCTAATATAGAACAAGCAAGAAAAAAGTTTAATGAAGAGTCATTACAGGAACTAGCTCAATCTATAAAAACATATGGTATTATACAACCAATTATAGTGGAGAAAAAAGAGGGTTATTATAAAATAATAGCAGGAGAAAGAAGATGGAGAGCAGCTAAAATTGCTAATCTTGATGAAATACCATGTATAGTAAGAAATGAAGATGAACAAAGAAGCAAAGAAATATCTTTAATTGAAAATATTCAAAGGGAAAATTTAAATCCTATTGAAAAGGCATTAGGATATAAAGAGTTAATAGATAATTATAATTTAAGGCAACAAGATTTAGCAGATAAGTTAGGAATTAGTAGAACTAATGTTACAAATACATTGAGAATATTAAATTTAGATAAAAGAGTAATAGAACTTGCTATAGAAGGCAAATTGACAGAAGGACATTGTAGAACTCTTTTAGCAATAGAAAATCCGGATAAGCAGTATGAGGCAGCTCTTAGAATAATAGAAAAAGGACAAACAGTTAGAGATATTGAGAGAAATGTAAAGAATAAAAAGAAATTAGCAAAGAAAAACGCAAGATATGAAGCCGTATATAGAGATATAGAAGATAGTTTTCAAAACTTTTTTGGTACAAAAGTAAAATTAACTGCAGGAACAAATAGTGGAAGAATTGTAATTCAATATACATCAAATGATGAATTAGAAAGATTATTAGAATTGGTAAAAAATAATGTGTAATATGGAGGTTTGACATGGAAAATATATATTTAATAATCTTTTCTATAATATCTCTTGTAATATCTATAATTAGCATATTTTTTTCTTTTAAAACATATAAAAAATATGGGCAAAATATGAAAAAGTTAGGAAATGGTGAAAATTTGGCTGAAATGATAAAAGAGTATGTTTCTCAAGTTGAAAACTTAAATAAAAGAGATGACCAGATTATTAAAGTTTGTAATAATATTAATGAAGAATTATCACATTGTATAAAAAAAGTAGGTTTATATAGATATGATGCTTTTGGAAATACAAAAAATAAATTAAGTTTTGCTCTTACTTTATTGGACAAAGAAAACAATGGAGTCGTTATTAATTCAATTTATGGTCAAGATAGTTCAAATGTTTATTCTAAACCAATAATAAAAGGCTCTTGTAAATATAATTTATCTGATGAAGAAAAAGAATCGATTAATAAAGCAATAAATGGATAGATATTGTATCTATCTATTTTTTTTATATTATTATTTTTATAAAATTACTTGTAATTTTATTTTTTATAGTATATATTAACAAAGGGTGAAAAAATGTTGAAGAAAATTACTGTATTATTAAAACCAATATTATTAATTACAATTTTTTTCTCATTCCTAAATTTTATATTTATATATTAAGTATCAATTCAAAATGGATTGGTATTTTTTTTTAGAAAGGAGTTTTTATGGAACAAAAGAAATTACTGTTAGACGTAAACGAAAAACCATCAAAAGGAAAATGGATTATCTTAGCGCTGCAGCACGTATTTGCTATGTTTGGTGCAACTATTTTAGTTCCAATAATGGTAAATACATCTGCAGGAGAAACGGTACTTACTATACCTGTTGCTTTAGTTACATCAGGAATAGGTACTTTAATTTATATTTTGTGCACGAAAGGTAGATCACCTGTGTATTTAGGTAGTTCTTTCGCTTTTATAGCTCCGCTGACAGCAGCTTTTTTAAAGGGTGGTATATCTGGAGCTATGACAGGTGTAATGGCAGTAGGTCTAGTGTATGTTATATTTGCAACTATAATTCATTTTGCTGGAAAGAGTTGGATTAATAAATTATTACCACCAATAGTTATAGGTCCAATGATTATGATAATAGGTTTAAGCTTGGCTCCAAGTGCTATATCACAAATAGGATTAGGAACAGATTCACAATTTGATTTTAGAAATATTGCTGTAGCTTTAATAACCTTTTTAGTGACGGCAATAGTAATGGTAAGAGGTAGAGGCTTTTTTAAAATTATACCTTTTTTAATAGGAATTGTAATTGGATATGTTTCAGCTATATGTTTTGGTCTAGTAGATTTCACTCCAATTATGCAAGCTAGCTTTTTTAGTATTCCAGAGTTTATTATTCCTTTTGTTAATTATACTCCAAGTTTTTCGGCTTTGCTTACAATCGTACCAATTGCATTAGTAACAATGGCAGAGCATATAGGAGATCATACAGCCTTAAGTACAATAATAGGAAAAGATTTATTAAAAGATCCTGGTTTAGATAAAACTTTATTAGGTGACGGACTCGCTACATTTGTAGCAGGCTTTTTAGGAGGACCAGCTAATACTACATATGGAGAGAATACTTCAGTAGTTGGAATGACTAAAGTTGCTTCAGTATGGGTAATTGGGCTTGCTGCAATATTTGCAATATGCTTAGGATTTTTAGGACAATTTACGGCCTTAGTTTCTACAATTCCAAATGCTGTATTAGGAGGGGTCTCTCTTCTTTTATATGGATTTATTTCAGTAAATGGTTTAAAAGTTTTAATAGAAAATAAAATTGATTTTGGAAAACCAAAAAATATTGTTGTTGCTTCAACAATGTTAGTATTAGGATTGGGAGGAGCAGCTATATCTATAGTACATGGAGATCTTTCTATAACAATTTCTGGAATGAGCTTAGCTGCAGTTATAGGAATATTATTAAATCTTTTACTACCAGATGAAAAAGAAAATAAAAATAAAGAAAAATTATTACTAAAAGAATAAGAAAGGATAGAGATATGGAGATAAATAAAAATGTGGTTGTAATAGATAATCCACTAATTGAACATAAATTATCAATAATAAGAAATAAGAATACAGGAACAAAAGAATTTAGAGAAATAATAGGAGAAATTGCTTGCATACTTTGCTATCATGCATTAAGTGATGCTAAATTAAAAGAAATTGAAATAGAGACACCAATTTGCAAAACAAAGGTAAATATATTAGATGAAGATAATTATGCCTTTGTGCCAATTTTAAGAGCAGGTACAGGTATGTTAAATGGACTTATCAGTATGATACCAAATGCTAAAATAGGACATATTGGATTATACAGAAATGAAGAAACATTAGAACCAACAATGTATTATTATAAAATGCCAAAAAATATTAGCAAAAAAGAAGTAATTATTTTAGACCCTATGCTTGCTACAGGAGGTTCTGCAACAGATACAATCAAAATGCTAAAAAAAGATGGAGTCAAAAAAATAAAGTTTTTATGTATTATAGCGGCACCAGAAGGAATAGAAAGACTTCAAAAAGAATATCCGGATGTAAAAATATTTACATCTTGTATAGATGAAACTTTAAATGAAAAAGGATATATAGTACCAGGTCTTGGAGATGCAGGTGATAGAATTTTTGGAACAAAATAATATATTAAAATCTAATTGACAAAACAGAAAAAAATATATAATATATATATAAGTAAAAGGAGAAACTAAAATGCTTGTAACCCTTGGTGCTGTATATATATATATATATATCGTAAAACTTAATAAAAAAGTAATTAGACATAGAATAGAAACTATGTATTTTAGACGAATCTAAAATACATAGTTTTTTATATTTAATTAACAAGAGGAATAATCAAATAGTATAAAATAATATAACTATGGAAAAATTAATATAAGTAAAAATAAGTAGATTAAATATAGTGATCAAAAAATATTTCAAATAGAAATTTGTTGTGATATAAATAAATAAGATACATAGGAGGAAATTATGAAAAAAATAACCAAAGTAATAAAAGATAAAAAGGGAATAACTTTAGTAGCATTAGTCGTAACTATAATAATATTGTTAATATTAGCTACAGTAACTATTAATTTAGTAATAGGTAGTAATGGAATATTTAATAGAGCAAAAGATTCAGTAAATAAGTATGAAGATGCTTCTATAGAAGAAATGATGGAAATGTACAAAGCAGCCACTATGTTAGATAGCAACAAAAAAACGATTAGAGAAATGCTTATTGAAGATAATAAGGTAGATGAACAAGAATTAAATAGTAATGGATTAATTAGTCTTAGTGAAAGGATATTAATAGTATCTTCTTTTGAAGGATTAAAAGAAATTTCTAATAATGTAAGTAATGGAGATGATTATTCGAATAAGAAAATTTATGTAATAAACAATATCGATTGTGGGGCACAATTTAACATTGAAACAGGAGAATTATTAACAGGAGAAAACTTTACTCCTATTGGTTATAGTAACTCGAATATAGCAGAGGAAGAAAATGATACTGCAGAAAATAAAATATTTAATGGGATATTTGAAGGATGTAATTATGAAATAAGCAATTTATATATAAAAAAGAATAATGAGGGTGATTTTTGTACTGCATTATTTGGTTATGTTGGAGAAGATGGAATTATTAGAGATTTAAAGATTAAAGATTCATATATAAGAGGATATTATGAAACAGCAGCTTTTGTAGGTAGAAATAAAGGGCTTATACAAAATTGTATTAATGAAAGTACAGTAGTTGGAGATTATTATTTAACAGGAGGAATTGCAGGAAGAAGTGCAGGTATTGTTGAAGATTGCATAAATAGAGGAAATATTATTGGTGGAGTAAAACAAACTGGTGGAATAGTAGCAAACTGCGATTTTGGTGAAAATGCAATTATTAGGAATTGTACAAACTATGGTATGATAGATTCACAAGGAGACTCAGTAGGTGGAATCGTAGGAGGTTCTTTTGCCCAAGGACATTTAATAGAAAATTGTAAAAATCTAGGAAATGTAGGAAATTTAAATAATGATGCATTAATAAGTATTGGTGGAATTGCTGGTGTTACGAATAGTGGAACTTTACGAAATTCATATAATCTTGGAGAAGTAAAAGGATATCAACAAGTAGGAGGAATAATAGGATATAGTCAAATAGGAAGTGTACAAGATTGCTATAATAATGGTAATGTAGAAGGTGCTTATGTTGCTGTAGGAGGTGTATCTGGTTTTATTAATGGTTCGCAAATAGATAGATGTTACAATTTAGCTAAAATTACTTTATCTGAACGAGGATACTTTGGCGTAGGCGGAATTGCAGGGAGAATATCAAGTACTTTTGCAAATTCTATTATAAATGAATGTTATAATTCAGGAGAAGTGTATAGTTTAGCAAATATGGAGAGAGGAAAGCAAACAGGTGGAATAGTAGGACAGTCTTCATCAGAAACTGGAAATATAGAAATTAAAAATTGTTATAATAAGGGATTTATTCATGGAATAGGTAGAGTAGCTGGGATAGCAGGATTGATAAAAAATACTACAATAAATAATTGTTATAATGTTGGCTTATTAGAAAAAGAACAAACAACATTAAATAATGGAGGAATTATTGGATATATGGAAGGCGAGTATAATGTAATTGATAACAATTATTGGATAGATACTTGCGGAGCAAATAATGGAATTGCTTCTCCTGAATCAGACGAAGGTTCAGCAAAGAAAAATGAAAACGATATGAAAGAAATATATAATAGTCTATCTGAATCATTTATAGAAGATTCTAAAAATATAAATAATGGATTTCCAATATTAAATTGGCAAAGATAATAATCATAAAATTTATATTAAAATTTAAAATTATATTGACATATAGCTAAAAAATATGTTATTATAAATACTGTTACAGAAATAGTAACAGTATTATGGAGAGGTGGTCGAGTTGGTTTATGGCACCAGTCTTGAAAATTGGCGTAGGTTTGTAGCCTACCGTGGGTTCGAATCCCACCCTCTCCGCCATTTTTTTATATAAAAAATTATGGAGATGTACCCAAGTGGTTGAAGGGGGCAGTTTGCTAAACTGCTAGGGTTCGTTTAGGGCCGCGGAGGTTCAAATCCTCTCATCTCCGCCAATACTAATAGAAGAAGCTTAAGTAATATGTTACTTAAGCATTTTTTAAAATAATATTTTTTTTGTAAAATCTAATAAAAAAAGAGGATACCATGGATTTTAAATATAAAGTTATAAAAAGAGCAACTAGTTTTACGGAAAGGGATTTAGATAATTTTAATCATAATTTAAGAAGATTTAAATCAAATATTCTGAGAATAAAAGAATTAACAGGAGAATCAAGTAATGACAAAGCTGTTCAGCTTTTTTATAATTCTTTGTTTAGTGTAATTGAAAATTCACAAGATGTAGACCAAATAGATTTTTTTAGATTTATGTCATTAGAAAATTTATTAAAATCAAAAGATTTAGATTTAATTTTAAATAAAGCGATAAAAGAAAAACTATATACTGATAATTCACCAATTGAATTTGTAGGAAATAAAGAGAATGATACTAAGGCAATATTAAAAGAATATTATGATATTTATTATAAATACAAACTAAAAAGACTAAAAGAAGAATATTTAAAAAATCCATCAAACAAAAAAATAAAATTTGAATTAGATAGTATACAAAATGAAATGTCTAAATTAGAAAAAGGAAATTTTTCTGTATACGAGGAGAATAAGTTCAAAGAAGACCAAAAAATATTTTTATCAAATTTATATAAAAAATATAAATCTGTAATGGTAGATGGATTAAGCAAAGGAATATTATTAAAAACACAATTATTGCATTATTTAGGATGTTTTGACGTATATGCTAAACAATATAATAATATGCTTGCAAAAGTGGCTTTATCTTCCATTTTAGGAATAGAAGAAGGAGAAGATGCTTTTAAGAGTATATCAGATGAGAAATATTTATCATCCCTTCCAGTATCTGATCTTTTAGCCTTAAATGCTTTTTGGACAAATAGACTTACTAAAGAAGTTGAAAGAGTCAATGAAGCTGTATATCTTTTAAGAAAAACTAATTCCTTAGATAAATTTTTAAATGATGAAGAGGTAGATTTTGGTGAACTTACAATTAGATCTAGTTTAGCAGAATACACTATATTAGCTAATAATTTGACAGAATATAAGCTAAAGAGAAAAGAAGATATGAAAGATGTTACTACTTTGGATGATAATAGATTTGCGTCTGTTGATATTGACCTAAAAGAACTATTTTCAGAAAATGATATAAGAGAGTTTGGAGAAAAGAAATTAGATTATGCTGTAAGAAATATAATATCATTAAATAATTTTTCACAACTTTTATATGATCAAAAAGATATGATGATAGAAAATGTTGTAACATATTTATTAAATGGTTCTAATTACACTAATGCAGGATACATTCCAAGTAATTCTAATTCGAAAGCATTGATTGGAATTGATTTAAAAGGATATAATGCACCTATTGTATTACATTATCATAAAGATAAATTAAAAGACATTGTAAAGAGCGTTACTGGCGAAAGTAATATGCCTGTATATAGAGGATCTAAAGATTTTTTTAGTGATTCTTATATGAATAATAATAGTGAATGGTTACCTACAAATATTCTTTTTCCAATAACAAAAGAACAAAAATTAAAACTAGCACAAAGAGTGGCTGTATTGGGTCCAAATGCTAATAATTCTAAATATATTAGTCATATATTGTGGATGCACAATCCAAAAAAAGACATGCCAGCAGGCATTGCAGAACCTTTTAGAAAAATAGACTTAAGAACAGGGAAAATAACAGAGCTGAATAACATAGACAAAAAAAAATCTAGATAACCATTTACAAAAATGTAGAAAAATGTTATTTTATAAATAATAAAGAGGAGGTTTATATGGATAATAATGGAGAAATGAATAAACAAAATAATGAAAATCTAAATGTTAATGGACAAAATATTAACAACCAAAATGATGGCAATGTAAGAGGTAATAATCAAAACTTTAACAGTCAAAATATTAATAATCAAGGTTACAATACTCCTAAGTATAGTGAGCCAAATTATAATAACCAAAATTACAATGCTAATAATGTGTCAAATAATGAAGGAAATGGAAAGTTTGTGGCAGCTTTAATCTTAGGAATATGCACATTTATTTTCTGTGCTATTCCTGTTGTTGGACTAATATTAGGAATAATTGCTATTGTAATTTCTGTAAAAGCTAATAAAAAAGCTAAAGAAACAAATCGAAGTAATGGAATGTCAGTTGCTGGTTTAGTATTAGGAATAATAGGATTAGTTATAAACATAATTGTATCAATAATAGTATTTATATCATTTATTATATTTTTAACTATTGGTAATAATGGTATACTTGAAAGAGCACAAGATGCGGCTGAAAATTATTATGATTATTATGATTATTATGATGATGATTACTATAACGACTATGATTACGATAACAAATATCAAAATCAATTAGAACAAAATTATATATATGATTTTGAAGAGAACTTTAATAAGGTTTTACAAAATCTCAATATTTAGTTTTATTAATTAAATATATAAAAAATAGAAAGGCTTTTGCCTTTCTTATTTTATATGTTTAATGCCTAAATCCTTTAATTTATCTTCAACTTTTCTTTTAAACATATATCCATTTAAATTTTGAATATATATAGAGTACATATTAGCACGATTAGCTCCCCATATGTCTGAAATCCTATTATTGCCTATAACTGCAATTTCTTCTGGATTAAGATTCATTTTTTTAGCCATATCTAAAAATGGTTTTTTTAATGGCTTACATGCGAATTTTTTGGTTGTTGTAATTTTTAATGTTTTTAGTATGGTCTTGCTAACATATGGGTTATTACTTAATATTGATAATTTTAGACCTTTTAAATGAGCTTTTTTTAGGAAATTTAATGTATCTATAGAAACGGTTTTATTTCTTAGTAAAGTGCCATCAAAATCAAAAATTAGTCCTTTAATTTTTATATCATTTATTAAATAATCTAAGCTTATGTCAGATATATTACTATAACTTTCTTTAGGCATTAAATTTCCCATAAGAACTCCTTTTAAACATTAGTTTTTTTCTTATCCGCCGATAGATTTTCTTTTTGAACTGAAAGAATTTCATTTTCTTTTAATTTTAAATTATCTTTAGCAACTGCCATTAGTAATTTTATTCTATTAGTTTGATTAGCTTCACTCGCACCTGGGTCATAATCTATGGCAGAAATATTTGCTTCTGGATATGTATCTCTTATAGTTTTTATAACTCCTTTGCCAACTACATGATTTGGAAGACAAGCAAATGGTTGAACACAAACAATGTTAGGAATATCATGTTCTATATATTCTACCATTTCAGCAGTTAAGAACCATCCTTCTCCAGTTTGATTTCCTATAGAAAGGATATCTTTTACATTTTCTTCTAATTTAAATATATCACATGGTTGTAGATAACCCTTTTTAGAATTAGCAAGCGCTATTCTTTCATCTTTTTCTAATATATCTATAAGTTTTATTGCCAGTTTAAATATTTTAGCTTTAGCAGCATCTATTTTTATAAGTTCATTAAATGTTATTTTATGTGTAGCTATAAATTTGATAAATCCCATGAAATCTGGAAGAATTACTTCTGCACCTTCAGCTTCTAATTTATCTGCTACAAAGTTATTACCAAAAGGTTGATATTTTATTAATACTTCACCAACAATTCCTACTTTTGGTTTTTTTACAGAAGTATCTAATTTGATTTTTTCAAAATCTTCTACCATTTCATAAATATTTTGTTTAAATTCTTTCATAGTAGAACTTGCAACTAAAGACTTACATTTTTCTAACCACTTATCAAATAAAGCTTTTGTTTCTCCTTTATTTACTTCATATGCTCTATTTTTAGTTAGCATTTTTTGAAGTAAATCACCGTATATAACACATTTAATTAAATTTTCAACTAATTTTGGTGTAATTTTAAATCCTGGCATTTTTTCCATTCCAACAACATTAAATGATATAACTGGAACATTAGGAAAACCTGCATCTTTTAAAGCTTTTCTAATAAATCCTATGTAGTTTGTAGCTCTACAACCTCCGCCTGTTTGAGACATGATTAAGGCTGTTCTATCTAAGTCATATTCACCAGATTCTAATGCTTCTATCATTTGACCAGTTGTAAGGATTGATGGATAACATGCATCATTATTTACATATTTCAAACCAACTTCAACTGTATGAGGTGTACATTCTCTTAACAAATGTACGTTGTATCCACATGATTTTACTGCAGATTCTATTAATTCAAAGTGAATTGGTGCCATTTGAGGAATTAATATTGTATAATCTTTACGCATATCTTTGGTAAAGATTTTTTTATTAATTTCATAATTTCCATTATTATTTTCAGATTTTTTTCTTTCTATACGTTTGTTCATACTAGCTAAAAGAGAACGTATACGAATTCTTACTGCACCTAAATTGTTTACCTCATCTATTTTTATTAGAGTATACATCTTATCATAGCTTGATAAGATTTCTTCTACTTGATCAGTTGTTACAGCATCTACACCACAACCAAATGAGTTTAGTTGAACCAACTCTAAATTGTCATGTTTTCCTACAAAGTCTGCAGCAGCATATAACCTTGCATGATATACCCATTGATCAACAACTCTTATAGGTCTTTTTACTTCTGTTTGATTTGAAATACTATCTTCAGATAGAACACAAAGGCCTAAACTTGTAATTAAGGTATCAATACCATGATTTATTTCTGGATCAACATGATAAGGTCTTCCAGAAAGAACTATACCATGGACATTGTTTTTATCCATATAATCTAATGCTTCTACCCCTTTTTTATGAACATCTTCTTTAAATGCTTGATATTCTTTTTCGGCTTCTTTAGCAGCATTTAATAATTCTTTTTTAGTAAAATTATATTCTTCAAATTCAGGAAGAGACAATATAGTCTCTACTAATTTCTTTGATTCAAAAGGTAAAAATGGATTTAAAAATTTTATTCCATTTTCCTTTATTTCAGGAATATTATTTTTTAGTACTTCTGAATAAGAAATTACTATTGGACAATTGTAGTGATTATCTGCTTTTTTATATTCTTTTCTAGAATAAGGGATGCAAGGATAAAATATTGTTTTTATTCCTTTATTAATTAAGCTTATTATATGACCATGAGATAGTTTTGCAGGATAGCAAACTGATTCTGATGGCATAGATTCCATTCCCTTCTCATATGTCTTTCTATTACTTTTTTCTGAAAGTATTACTCTAAATCCTAATTTAGTAAAGAATGTAAACCAGAAAGGATAATCTTCATACATATTTAATACTCTTGGTATTCCTATTGTACCACGAGGTGCTTCTTTTTCTTCTAGTGGAGTATATCCAAATAATCTTTCAAATTTGTATTTATATAAATTTGGAATTTCTTTTTTACCAGTTACAATTCCTTCACCTTTTTCGCATCTATTTCCAGATATATGTTTTTGACCATTGCTAAATTTATTTATTGTAAGAAGGCAATGATTTTCACATCCATTACATCTTATGTGTGATGTTTCTATTTTTAAGTTATTTAGCTCTTCTTCTTTAGATATTTTAGAGCAATATTCCATGTCCAAATTTGATTCATATTGTTTTCTAGCTAAAATTGCAACACCATAAGCTCCCATTAAACCTGCAATATCTGGCCTTATTACATTTTTTCCAACTATAAGTTCAAAAGCACGAAGTACAGCATCATTATAAAAAGTACCACCTTGAACAACGATATGTTTGCCAAGAGTATTTACATCTCTTACTTTCATGACTTTTTGAATAGCATTTTTTATTACTGAATAAGAAAGGCCAGCTGAAATATCTCCTACTGCAGCACCTTCTTTTTGAGCTTGTTTTATTTTAGAATTCATAAAAACTGTACATCTTGAACCTAAATCAACAGGATTTCTTGATTCTAAGGCAGCCTTGACAAACTCTTCTATTGATAAATTTAAGCTTTTGGCAAATGTTTCAATAAAAGATCCGCAACCTGATGAACATGCCTCATTAAGCATAATATTGTTAATTGTACCATCTTTTATTTTTATATATTTCATATCTTGTCCACCAATGTCTACAATACTTGTAACATCTGGCATGAATCTTTGTGCTGCTGTATAGTGCGCTATAGTTTCTATTTCATTTAAATCTACGTTTAGTGCAGTTTGTATTAATTTTTCACCATATCCTGTTACACCACTATATCTTATTTTCGCTGTTTTTGGTATTATTTTATATAGCTCTTTAAGCATATCCATAACACTTTTTAAAGGATTACCTTCATTATTACGATATAAAGAGTATAGAAGTTTATCATCTTTGTCTGTAACAACTAATTTAGTTGTAGTTGATCCAGCGTCTATACCAATAAAACAATCTCCAGAAAAGTTTTCAATATCTCCTTTTTCAACTTTATCTTTATCATGTCTTTCTTTAAACTCTTCATAATCTTCATCAGTTACAAAAAGTGGTGCAAGGGGAGCCGATGTGGTGTCATGAGATGCTTTTAAAACTTCTATTTTTGCTTTTAATTTTTCATTAGAAATTGCAGTGTTTTCTAATGAATCAAGGGCTGCTCCTTTTGCAACTAATAAATGTGCATTTTCTGGAATTATAGTTTGATTAGGTGTTAAATGAAGTGTTTCTATAAATCTTTGTCTTAATTCAGATAAATAATTAAGAGGACCTCCTAAAAATGCTACATTTCCTCTAATAGGTCTTCCACATGCAAGACCACTTATTGTTTGATTTACTACTGCTTGAAAAATAGAAGCAGCTATATCTTCTCTGTCTGCACCTTCATTTAAAAGTGGTTGAACATCGGTTTTTGCAAAAACTCCACAGCGAGAGGCAATTGGATATATCATTTTATGTTTTTTAGCAAGTTCATTTAATCCACTTGAATCAGTATTTAATAAAGAAGCCATTTGGTCAATAAATGCACCTGTACCACCAGCGCAAGTGCCATTCATTCTCTGTTCTATAGATTTACCAAAATATATTATTTTGGCATCTTCACCACCAAGTTCTATTACAACATCAGTTTTAGGTATATATTTTTCTACAGCTCTTTTACAAGCAACAACCTCTTGAATAAATGGTAAGTCTAAAAACCTAGCAGCAGACATTGCTCCTGAACCTGTTAATGCAATTGTATATGTATAATCCTCATAATCTTTAGCAAGATTTTCTAAAACTTGACATACAGTATTTTTTGTATCTGAAAAGTGTCTTTGGTAATTTTCATATATAATATTAAGGTCTTCATCAATTACTACAATTTTTACTGTTGTAGAACCTACGTCAAGACCAACGTGTAAAATTTTGCTCATTATTTTTCTCCTTTTAAGACATAAAATCTCTACTCTATTGTATATTCAAAAGATAGATTTGTCAATAAATTTAGCAAGGTAATCTTAGCCAATTTTGTTATAAAATTAAGACATGTCTCATATTATTTGAAA
>CALXPX010000001.1 GCA_944390305.1 uncultured Clostridia bacterium | reverse complement strand
ATCTAAATATGGAACTTTAATTGCAGATGTAAAAGAAGATGCTTTAAAAAGAATATTAATAAAAAATCTAGTTACTGCTAAGTTTGGTTCTGAGCAAAAAACAAATAGATTCACAAAAATGAAGGAAAAAATTGCACTTAAAAAAATAAAAAAGCAAGAAAATAAAGAATAAAAAATTCGCCTAAAGTAAATTTTAGGCGAATAAATTTTTAAATACATAAACTAAAAGATAGAAACATAAAAATAAATAAAGAATAAGAGGAAATTAAATGCGAAATATAAAAATAATAATAGAATATGATGGAAAAGATTTTAATGGATGGCAAAAACAGCCTAACAAATTGAATATTCAAGGAGAAATAGAAAGAGCAATAGAAGAAGTAACAGGAGAAAAAGTAGATTTAATTGCATCTGGTAGAACTGATGCAGGAGTACATGCGCTTGGACAAGTTGCCAATTTTAAAATAGAAAAAGATATTCCAATAGAAAAAATACCATATGCATTAAACTCCAAACTAAAAAAATCAATAAGAATAAAAGAGGCAAATGAAGTAGATGAAAAATTTCATAGTAGATATACTTGTAAAAGAAAGACATACAAATATGTAATTAATAATTCAGTTCAAGGAACTGCAATTTATAGAAATTTACAATATCATTTCCCTGAAAAACTAGATGACGTAAAAATGAATGAAGCTGCTAAATATCTAATAGGAGAGCATGATTTTAAATCATTTAAGGCAAGTGGTACTAGTAGCAAAAGTAGTATTAGAACTATATATAATGCATCAGTTAAAAGAGAAGAAGAAATTGTTACAATTGAATTAACAGGGAATGGTTTTTTATACAACATGGTAAGAATAATTGCAGGAACTCTTATTGATGTAGGAACAGGAAAAATTAATGCTAAAGATGTAAAAGAAATATTAGATGCAAAAAATAGACTAAAAGCAGGAAAAACACTTCCACCTAATGGATTATACTTAGTAAATGTAGAATATGAAGAAAAAGATAAAGTGTAACAAAAAAACATACTTTACATAAAATATACAAGGGGATAATATGGACATAATTTTATTTTTCTTTATATTTCCAATAGCAACAATAATATTTTCTATAGCACTTCAGAAAATATTAAATAATCCCTTTTTAGTATCTGCAATAATATTAGCAGTGTTTTTAATAGTTACATTTACTGTCTATGGAGTCGTTTTCTTAATAGCAGCTTTCATATATGCATTAATTGCATTAATTACAGCATATATAGTAAGAATATTTTGCAAAATAGAAAATAGAACAATACAAATAAATTTAATAAATAATAATGATAATAACTGCAATAATAATGACTGTAATAGATGCGGTTGCCAAAATAATAATAATGACAATAATAGCAATAATAACGACATAGATTTAATTAATGCAATTAGCAATACAAATAATACTTCAAATTGTAACTGTAATTGTAGATGTAATCGAAATAATGATCCAGACACTGAAGCATGTAGAATATGTAATTGTCAAAGGCAATTTAGAAGATGTCTAAGAGGGAGATAGGAAATAAAGTAAGCCAATTATATTTTTTATATAATTGGCTTAAATTTATTTTAATTCTACAATAGTTACTCCATAATCGCCTTCTCCAAAGCCTGCAATTCTAAAAGATTTTACATACTTAGAGTTTTTTAAGTAAGAGTGAATACCTGTACGAAGTTTGCCAGTACCTTTACCATGAATAATTCTTACTTGTTTTAAATGAGCCATAGAACAATTATCTAAATATTTATCTAGCATATCTATAGCACTATCAACATTTTCTCCTAGCAGATTAATTTCGGATGAAATATTTGTAGAAGATAAGTTATTTAAATGTACAGTAGTAGTATTATTATTAGGCTTAATAGTTTCTTGATTATTTAATTTTAGTAATACGCTTAAATCTAAAGAATTAGATACATAATCAGCATCTTTTAAACTGTTATTAAGATCATTTCTTAGTCTATTTGCTTTTTTTAAATCATCATTATTTAATTGATTAAGTTCTTTAATAATTCTATTTGCTTCTTCTTTGGCACTAAGTAAAATATCTTTTGCTTCCTTTTTTGCTTTTTGTACCTTTTTTTCCTCATTAATTAATTTTTGAGAATTTTCTTGTTCTAATTTTTTTCTTAATAACTCTATTTGATGCAAATTTTTTTCTTCTTCTTTTTTTAAGTTTTCTATAGATATTCTATCATCATATATTTCTTTCATTAAAGTTTCAATATCAAAGTCTTTTTTCTCCATAAAAGATGCAGCTCTATCTAAAATTTCTTTACTTAAACCTAAACGTTTACTGATGGAAAAAGCATTACTCTTTCCAGGAATACCAATTAAAAGATTATATGTGGGTTCTAGCTTTTCTATATTAAATTCCTGACTTGCATTTTCAAAACCATCGTGAGTAATACAATAATTTTTTATTTCATGGTAATGAGTAGTAGCAACTGTAATTGCTTTTTTCTTATGAAAATATTCAAGAAGAGCCAAGGCTAAATTAGCTCCTTCTATAGGGTCTGTACCAGAACCTAATTCATCTACTAAAACTAAACTTTTAGAAGTTACATTTTTGGTAATATCTACAATATTAGTCATATGACCAGAAAATGTACTTAAAGATTCTTCTATACTTTGTTTATCTCCTATATCTGCAAAAATATTATCAAAAACTTTTACCTTACTGTTTTCATTTGCTGGGATAAATAAACCAGACTGAGCCATTAAACATAATAAACCAACAGTTTTTAAACTAACAGTCTTTCCACCAGTATTAGGCCCAGTTATTACTAAAGTAGAAAAACTATTTCCTACATAAATATTTATTGGCACAACCTTATCTTTAGGAATTAAAGGATGTCTAGCTTTAATAAGATTAATTTCATTTGACAAAATAGGCATAGTTGCATCCATATCTATAGCAAGTTTAGCTTTAGAAGAAATAAAATCTAATTTTCCAATTAGAAAAATATCTTCTTCTAAATAATTAACTAAAGGTATTAATAAATTAGATAAATTTTCTAAAATTTTTTCAATTTCTTTATTTTCTTTAATAATCAAATCATTTATTTTGTTATTAATTTCAAATACAGCCATAGGTTCTATATATACTGTAGAACCACTACTAGATGTATCATGGATAAAACCTTTTATAAAAGATTTATATTCTTCTTTAACAGGAATTACGAATCTTCCAGATCTAATAGTGACAACAGGATCCATTATATATTTTGAATATGAAGAAGAATGAATTAAAGAATTTAATTTTTGTTTAACTTCATTTTCTAAAATCTTTTTAGTTTTTCTAATAAAATAAAGTTCCTTAGATGCTTCATCCGCTATTATATCTTCTGAAACAATTGCAGTACTGATTTTTGCTTCAACATCTTTATTAGAATAAAGAGAAGAGAAATAAGGATTTAAAGTATCTAATTGAATAGTTAAACTTACACTTTTATAATAATCTAAAAGTTCTCTTGAAATTTTTAAAATACTACACAAATCTAAAAGTCCTTTTGTATTAAGTGAAGAATTACTTTTTAATTTTTTTATCCATAAAGAAAAATCAGAAAGTTCAGAAATAGGAAATGCTCCATTACAATGTATAGCATTTATAGCTTCAAAAGTTTCATCAAGTAAAGATTGTACTTCTAATTCATTAGAAGTAGGCTTTAAATTTAAAATTAAATTTTTTCCTTCAAAAGTAGAAGAAAAACTAAGTAAGCGATTTCTTATATAATTAAATTCTAGTTTTTCTATATCAAACATAAAAATAAAAACCTCCAAATAAAAGTAAAATAATTAAATATTAAAATTTTTTATATTCTACTTTTATAGTATAACTTAAATTATACCCGAAAATAAAGAAAAAATCAAATAAGGTATATATTTAATATATTAAAATAAAGAACGAAATAGCATAAAAATAATTATAGGTATTGTATTGAAATAAAAATTAAATAATGGTATTATATAAAAAAATAAAGGAAAAGGTAAGAAAATGCTTAAAAACGCTGAGGCTGTATATATATATATATATATATCGTAGGATTTAACAAAATAAGCTTATGTAAACATAGAAATAAAACTATGCTTTTTAGACGAATCTAAAAGGCATAGTTTTTTTGCGTTATATAAAAAAGTAAAAGGAGAAAAAATATGTCAAAAGAAAGAAAAATAGAAAATCTAAAAAACAAAAAGTTATTAATATTAATTATAGTTGTAATTCTAATAGGAATAATAGTAGGAAGTATATTAATAAGAAATGTAATAGTAAATAAAAGAGCAGAAGAAGAAAAATATAAATTAGGAGAAAATACAAGTTCAAGTCTAATTGCAAAATACATAAGAAAAGGAGTAAAAATAGGAGGAATAACAGGAGAATTAGAAGTTTTGGATACATCAGATGCAACAGCAAAAGCAGAAGATATAGAATGGGGAAAGACAGGATATGTAAATGGAGAAAAGATAGTAGGAACAATGCTTACATCTAATAAAGTATCATACCTAAAAGATAAAGATGCATATTTTGAAGAAGATAAAGAAGTAGTAGATGACTTAGGAAATAAGATAACATTACCAGAAGGATTTAAGGTATCAGAAGAAACAGCAGATTTAGTAGAAGATGGAGTAGTAATAGAAGATAAAGAAGGAAACCAATTTGTATGGATACCAGCAAAAACAGGATCAGGTGTAACTATACATACAAGCATAGGAGATAAAACTATTATTTATCAAAGAACGGATTTTGGAAAAAATGCCGGAAATTATGGAGAGTATTCAGAAACATTACCAACAGATGAAGAAGCAAGTGTAAATGCAAATGGAGGCTATTATATAGGAAGATTCGAATCAGGAGATAAAGTATCAACAGAAGCTAAAAAATTGAGAGAAAGTGGAGATAGCCAAAGTAATGAGGTAGCAATAAAATCTGGACAAGCACCATATAATTATATAACTTATGATAATTCAAAGAAAGTATCAGAAGGAATGGCTAGTAAAAATGGATATAATACTAAAACTAAATTAGTAAGTAGTTATGCATGGGATACAGCAATAAATTTTATACAAATAAAAACTACAAATTATGGAATAAATTCACCACAAGGAAATAATTATGAATCTGAATTTAGTTATATAGATATATTAGGAAAAAATCAAATAAAAGAACAAAATACAGAAGTATTAGTACCAACAGGGCAAACAACAGCAGTAAGCAATATATATGATATGGGCGGAAATTGTTATGAAAGAAGTAGTGAAATTCACATTGCAGAACTGACTGCTAGAGGAGGCTGTTATGCAGAAAATAGTTATATTGCTGGACCAGCTGGATGCCGTTTTTATGTTGATACAAATGCAAGCCTTTTTGGTACTTTTCGTATTGCTTTATTTTTATAAACTATTATTAAATAAAATAATATAAACTCTACTTGCTAAATGATAGAAAAAATAATATAATATAAAAAAATAAAGTAGTAAAAAAAGTATATAGAAAGGAATGTATATGGAAAAACCTGAATTATTAGCACCAGCTGGGTCTTTTGAAAAAGCAAAAGTAGCATTTAAATATGGAGCAGATGCTGTATATTGTGGAACAGGTGCTTTATCTTTAAGAAGTAGAGCAGAAGTAGATGATGAAGATTTGGCAAATACTATTAAATATGCTCATAGTATAGGGAAAAGAGTATATGCAGCAATTAATATATATGCTGGGGATAGTATGTATGAAGAAATCGTAAATCAAGTAAAAATATTAAATAAATTAGCAGTAGATGGAATAATTGCATCTGACGGGGGAGTAATTGAAGTGATTAAAAATGTGGCTCCAGATATTCCAATACATATAAGTACACAAGCAAACACATTAAGTAGTCACGCAGCTAATTTTTGGTATAGAAATGGAGCAAAAAGAGTAATACTTTCTAGAGAAATGAACAAAGAGCAAATTAAATACCTAATAGATAATACTCCTCAAGGATTAGAAACTGAAATATTTGTTCATGGAGCCATTTGCTGGGCATATTCCGGAAGATGCTATTTAAGTGATTTTCTAGCTTGTAGAAATGCAAATTTAGGTGATTGTGCACAAAGTTGTAGATGGGCATATAATTTATATCTAGAAGAAAAACAAAATCCGGGTAATTTAATGCCTGTAGAAACAGATACAAATGGAACATATATATTATCCTCAAAAGATCTATGCCTAATTAAACAAATTCCAGAAATAATTGAAATGGGAGTTACTAGTTTAAAAATAGAAGGAAGACTAAAATCTGAATATTATTTAGCAAGTGTAGTAAATACATATAGAACAGCAATAGATGACTATATAAATAATCACGAAAAATTTAATTATGAGAAATATTTAAATGAATTAGAAAAAACAAAAACTAGAGGACTTACAACATTCTTCTTTGAAGATAAAAATAACAAAGACTTTCAAGAATATGAAGGAAAACAATATAATGCAAAATATGAATATGCATGTCAGGTTATGGAATATAATGAGGATAAATCAGTTTTAGCTGTAAAAAACAGATTAGAAGTTGGGAATAAAATGGAAATTATCATTCCTAATAAAATAGAAGTAGAAGAATTCACTATAAATAATATGTGGGACGATGAAACTGGAAAAGAAATTGAATATGTAAATCCAGGAAAAGATGGACAGAAAGTATTAATGCATCTGCCAATTAAATGTGAAGAAGGGTTTATAATAAGAAAAAAGAAAATATAAAATACTTCGATATAAATATTAAAAGCTCTAAAGATTAATTATTAATCTTAGAGTTTTTTATTTATTAGTAAAAAGTAAATTAAAACAATAAAGAAAAATAGAATATTTAATATAAAAAGAAAACAATACTTTGGCCTTTTTCATGGGTCATGCACATTGAAAAATTTTTTAACATATAATTAATGTATGAGAGAAAATGTTGGAGGTGCATATATGTTAACGATTACAATATCAGGATTTTTAGCATTTTTAGGTTCAGCTATATTTATATTAGGGTACATATCAAACAATAGTCTTTTTCCAGAAAGTTTAACTCCTAATGAAGAAAAAATGTATGTAGAGAGAATGGAAAAAGGAGATATAGAAGCTAAAAACATATTAATAGAACACAATTTAAGATTAGTAGCTCATGTATGTAAAAAATATTCAAATACAAATATAGATCAAGATGACTTAATATCTATAGGATCAATAGGATTAATAAAAGGAATAAATAGTTATGATTCAAAAAAGTCTATAAAAATATCTACATATATATCAAAATGTATAGATAATGAAATTCTTATGTATTTAAGAGCTACTAAAAGAATAAATTCAGAAGTGTATTTAGAAGATCCAATTGGTAAAGATAAAGACGATAATACAGTAACATTAAAAGAAGTCTTGGAAAATGAAGAAAGACCAATTGATGAAGAAGTGGATCTTAAAATGAAAATATCAAAGTTATATGAAAAAATAAAAAAGGTTCTAAAAAACAGAGAAAGGACTATAATAGAATTAAGATTTGGTCTTAATGGAGAAAAACCAAAGACTCAAAAAGAAATTGCAAGTGATATGGGAATTTCACGTTCTTATGTATCAAGAATAGAAACAAGAGCGATAGGAAAACTTGCAAAAGAAATAAAAGAATAAAATTCAGATAACTAAAGGAGAAAATATGTGTACAGCAATTAACTTTAGTGATAAGCAAAGAAATTGGTATTTCGGTAGAACGATGGATTTTTCATATGATTTAAATCCATCGATATATATTTGTCCTAGAAATTATAATTGGAAAAATGTATCATCTAATATGCAAATAAAAAATAAATATTCATTTATAGGAATGGGGCAGAAGGTAGAAGATATAGTATTTGCAGATGGAGTTAATGAAAAGGGATTAGCTGTTGCAAGTCTATATTTTCCAGGTTTCGCAAAATATGAAAAAATGTATACAAATAAAAAATATAATATTGATTCGGTAAACATAGTTAAATTCTTATTGGGAAATTGTAGTAATATTGATGAAGCTTGCTTTTTACTATATAATACTTCTATAATTGGAATAAAAGATAATATAACAAATACTATAGCTCCTTTGCATTGGATAATTGTAGATAGTAATGGGAAATGTCTAATATTAGAAAACAGAGAAGATGGAATGCATTTGCTATTAAACCCGATAGGAGTGCTTACTAATAGTCCTAATTTAGAATGGCATATAACAAATTTAAGAAATTACATGAATTTATCTCCTATTCAGTATAATGAATCTAGATGGGAAAAAATTTATTTAACACCATTTGGTCAGGGTGCAGGATTAATAGGTATTCCAGGAGATTTTACACCACCATCAAGATTTGTAAGAGCAGCATTTTTAAAATCTCATGTAGAAATACCAAATAACAAAAATGAAGCAATCATAACATATTTTCATATAATGGAATCTGTAAGTATTCCAAAAGGCATTGTTGTAACAAGTAGTGGAAAGAATGATTATACACAATATACATCTTTTATGGACTTAAAAAATTGTGAATATTTTATAAAAACATATAACAATACACAAATACATTCTCAAAAGTTAAGAGCAATTAGTGAAATAAATAAAATAATAGAAATAGAAAAGATAAAATAAAATTAAAAAAGTATATAATTAAATATAGAAATATACTGAAAAAAAACTTTCATTATAAAAATATTGACTAAAGAAATAAAAACATATAAAATAAATATAATAAAAAAATAAAATAGGAGAAAACAAATAAAAAGACAGATAAGCCTTGAGGCTGTATATATATATATATATATATCGTAGGATTTAACAAAATAAACTTATGTAAACATAGAGATAGAACTATGCTTTTTAGACGAATCTAAATAGCATAGTTTTTTGTTGTCTAAAGATTAAAAGGAGGTTACAATATGGAAAAAGAGAAAAAAGTAGTTGAAAAAGTAAAAAGTGGGATAAGAGGAATAACATTAATAGCATTAGTGGTTACAATAATAGTATTATTAATCTTAGCAGGAGTAGCAATAAATTTAACAATAGGAACTAATGGAATATTTACAAGAGCAGAGAATGCGGTAGATAGATATGAAATAGCTAGCCTTAAGGAACAAG
This sequence comes from uncultured Clostridia bacterium, assembly GCA_944390305.1. GTDB lineage: Bacteria > Bacillota > Clostridia > TANB77 > CAG-508 > CAG-793. Next base: position 17,753 of record CALXPX010000001.1, on the reverse strand, counting down.
ATGAATTAAATAAAGCATCAAACTTCATAGATAAATATATGAATGAAGAAGTAAAAGTAGAAGGAGTAAAAGTGCCAAAAGGCTTTTATTATGTTGGGGGAACTAAATCAGATGGAATAGTAATATCAGATGCAAAAGCAGATGAGAATAAATACTCAAAAGAAAAATATACAGACCAAGCCAATATACCAGGAGATGGTTTAATTGGGAATCAATTTGTATGGGTTCCAGTAGAAAATATAGATGAGTTTATAAGATATACAAGTTATTATAAGGATTCACCAAACTCAGCGTATTTTATAGAATGTTCAGAACCATCACCAGAAGGATATAGATATCCAAATGAACTAGAAGAATATAATAATATGAAACAAAGTGTAGAAGACAATAAAGGATTTTATGTAGCAAGATATGAAGCAGGAAAAGAAAATATAGATGGAGTAGATATAGTAGTAAGCAAAAAGGGAGCAGAAGTGTGGAACAATATAACATGGGGAGAAAGTATGACATCTATAGGAACAGAAGGAGCAGTTGCAAAATCGCAAGGAATGTATACAGATAAAAGTAGATATAATGTAACAAGTACGCTAATATATGGAGTACAGTGGGATGCAATAATGACGTGGATAGACCCAAGTTATAAGACATCAAATTGTGACGAAAAATCGTTCGTAAGAAATTCAACAGATAAAGGAAATTATTCAGGAAAATTAGCAAGATGTGGATCAAATGATAATTATAGAGTAAATAATATTTATGATTTGGCAGGAAACGTGTTTGAATGGACAATGAAGGAGAAATCTACTGGCTATCGAGTTGATCGAGGGGGAGATTACCACAATTCTGGATCTGGCAATCCAACATCATCTCGTTGGAATAACTATCCAGACAATCCTGATGTTTATATACGGTTTTCGTGTAGCTTTGTATTTATAGATTTGCTAAAAATAAATTATTAAAATATAAAAAGTAAAGCTTGAAAGGTTATTAATAATGTCATTAATATGGTGTAAATGAAATATATATATAGAAATATACTACTTTTTATTGATTTTTTTATTTTTTATGTTATTATATATCTAGAAAATAAAAGGGAGGAAAGAATATGAAAAAAAAGTGGATATTTTTAATAGTAGGAATAATTGTATTAGTATTAGCTATAGTAGGAGTTTTAGCATATTCTGCGGTTACAGATTTGAAAAAAGAAAATGAATTAAAAGCAGAAATGAATGAAATTTCAACCATAATTGCTTCAAATAATTATACTGCAGAATCTATAAATAAAAGATTAGATGAAAGAGTATCAGATGGAGAATATGGAGAAGTAGAAGATGCAGCAAAAAGCTATTTAAAAGAAGTTATACAGCTAAATTTAGAACTTATAGAAATGGTAAATGACGGCAAAATGACTAAAATATTATCTGTAGAGAATTATAAGGAAGATGGAAAAGAATTTACAAATACTAAGAACTATATTAAGGAAGCAATAGAAAAATTAGAAAACCTAAAGAAAAATTATAGTGATTATATGCAAGAAGAAAAGGTAATGTCATATATAAATAAAAAAAATTTAGATGACTATTATGTAGAACTTTATAAAACAATAATGGGTGAAAGCCAATATGAAGAAATAGAAACTTCTATAAACGAGCTAATAAGTTTACTAAACAAATCAAATGATATAATAGACTTTTTAAGAGAAAATAAAGATTCATGGGAAATAGAAAACGGAACTATTTTATTTGAAACAGATGAACTTGTTAGTGAATATAATACTCTAGTAGATTCATTAAGCATGTATAAATAAGAAATAAGAAATAAATCGCATATTTATTTGCGGTTTATTTTTTTATATTTTTATATAAATATATTGACAATTGTTATATACTGTTATATATTACATATAACAGTATATGGAGGGATTTATGAACATTATAATAAGTAATAGTAGTAGTATACCTATTTATGAACAAATAAAGATAGCAATAAAACAAGCAATATTTTCTAACGAACTAAAAGAAAAGGAAATTTTGCCATCTGTAAGAACTATGGCAAATGACCTAAAAATAAGCTTCTTAACTGTAAAGAAAGCTTATGATGAATTAGAAAAAGAAGGTTTTATAAAAACTGTTCAAGGAAAAGGAAGTTTTGTTGCACCTAAAAATTTAGAATTATTGAGAGAAGAGAAAATAAAAGAGATTCAAAAACATATAGAAGAAATAAATATAATAGCAAAAATGTCAGATATAACTAAAGAAGAAATTTTAGAATTAATAAATATTATATTTGAGGAGGAAAAATAGAATGACAAATAATATAGAGATAAATAATATTTCTAAAAAATATAGTGGATTTGAACTAAAAAATATAAGTTTTAACGTACCCAAAGGAGCTATTGTTGGCTTAATTGGAGAAAATGGAGCAGGAAAAACTACTACAATTAAATCCATATTAAATATAATAAGTTATTCTGGTGAAATAAAGATATTTGGTAAGGATATTAAAAAAGATGAAAAAAATATAAAAAAGGAAATAGGAACAGTTTTAGATGATAGTTTTTTATCTGATTATTTAAATGCAAAAAGTATTAATAAAATAATGAAAGAATTTTATGAAAACTGGGATGAAAAAGTATATAGGGAATACTTGAAAAAGTTTAATCTACCAGAAAATAAGATAATAAAAGAATTCTCAAGTGGAATGAAAATGAAATTAAAAATAGCTACTGCAATGTCTCATAATCCAAAGTTATTAATATTAGATGAACCTACAAGTACTTTAGATCCAATAATAAGAAATGAAATATTAGATATATTTAGAAATTATATTGAAGAAGATGAAAATAGATCCATTTTATTGTCTACACATATTACAACAGATTTAGAACATATTTCAGACTATATAGTATTTATTGATAATGGAAAGTTAATGTTAAATATAGAAATGCAAGAATTACTAGACAATTATGCTATAGTAAAATGCAGTAGGCAAGACTTTGAAAAAATAGATACTAAAGATTATATAAGATATAAAAAAGAAAAATATCAATATGAAGTATTAGTAAACAACAAATATGAATTTGAAAATAAATACAAAATATCAACAATTGATAAAGCTTCAATAGAAGATATAATGTTATTTTATATAAAAGGAGAAAAATAGAAATGAAAGAAATTAAAGGCTTAATAAAAAAAGATTTATTTAATTTAGTAAGTTACAAAAACTCAATATTAATAATTATAGTTTTTATATGTGCATTTGCGTATTTTAGTTCAAATGCAATAAATTATATCCCAATTATGATAGTGACAATGATAGGTATGATTGCTATTGCAACATTTAGCTATGATGAACAATCTAAATCAGACAAATATATTTTATCAATGCCTGTAAATAAAAAAGAGATAGTAGTAGAAAAATACATATTAACAATATTAGCAACAATAATAGGCGCAATATTGGGATATATAATTACTATTATAATTATAAATATAAATAATAATATAAGACCAGAAAATTTTATTTCTTTAGATTATAGTAAATTATTTATTACAACAATATCAGGAATGTTTGGGATATCTTTAGTAGAAGCAATTCAAATACCAAGTATATATAAATGGGGTGCTGAAAAAGGAAGAATAGAAATGTTTGTACTTATATTTGCAATAGCTTTAATTATAGGAGCATTAGGATATTTTTTGACAGAAGCAAAGGTAGATATAAATGTAGAAATAATTAAAAACTTTTTTAAGCAATATGGAATTATAACATTAGTTATAATAATGACAATAATGTATTACATATCATATAAAATATCATATAATATTTATAATAAAAAAGATATTTAATAAAAAGTATTGCAAAAATTTTTTTCTAATGCTAATATGAAAATATATATTATCTAAAGAAAAGGAGTAAAAAAATGGAAGATAAAAAGGATAAAGAACAAAAAAACGGAAGAAAAGTATTAAGGGGAATATTTTTAATATTAGGAATAATTGTAATAATTTATTTAATATTTATTATCAGAAATTCAATAATATTAAATACTTTACATAATAAAAATATGGCATATGAAAGTAGTAATAATGTTTATAAAAGAGTAATTTCAGAAAAAGCTGATGGAAAAATAGTTGAAGCAGAAGTTTTTTATAAAGATGGAACAGATAAAACAATAGTAAGGTATAATGGAAAAGAAAAGTTTATACAAATAGATAGCAAAAGTACTCATAAATTTTTTGCATTAGAAAGCAAGAAGGCAACAGTACAAGATAATCAAGGATTAGTATCAAAATCACAAATTGTAGATTTTACAGAAACATCTTATGGATTTTGGGGAGTGTTCTTTAATGGAGCAACTAACTTAATAACTACTGAGGAAGTAAATGGAATAGAATGTTATAAAATAACAGGTCCAATGGATAGTATGATAGCATCAGGAGAAGGAGTAGGATTTCCAAGTGTATATATAGAAAAAGAAACTGGTTTACCTGTAAGATTTGAAGAAACTTTAAAAGATGGAAGAGTAATAGAAACTACATATGAATTTAGATTTGATGTAGTAACAGACAAGGATTTAGAAGAGCCAGATCTATCAGAATATGAAATTAATAATAATTAAACAAAAAAGAGAGGATTTCCTCTCTTTTTTGTTTTTATGATTTTATCAAATTACTATAATATTTAGTTTTTCCACTTAATACATCATCATAAAAATGTTGTTTCCAATCTATGAAATCAATGCTACTTTGAATTTTTTCTTTTTCTTTTAATAATTCTTCTTGCTTGTGTTTTAAAATTTCTTTTCTTATAGGAATTGTAGATTCACCTTGTAGACATAAATCTAAATAATTTTTCATTTCTTTAATACTCATACCACAATTTTTAAGACAATATAAACTTTTAATCCAATTAATATCATTATCATCAAAAATTCTATAATTATTTCTATCTCTTTTTACATTAGGAATTAAACCTTCATTACAATAAAATTTTAAAGTTTGATAACTCATATTGACTAATTGACAAGTTTCTTTCATTGAATACATAAACTAACCTCCCCAAATAAATTTATATAAAAAATAAATTTTTTTAAAAACTATTGACCGATAGCAACTATCGACGTGTATAATTCAATTATACTAAAAAATATAAAAAAGTCAACATGATAAAATATATTATATAAAAAAGAAAGGAGAAAAATAGTAATTTATAAGTTATTTGTAAACAATAAAAACAAATAACTAAAAATAAATAATATATTAATTTAGGAGGTAAAATATTATGGAATATGTAACTTTAAACAATGGCGTAAAAATGCCAAAATTAGGATTTGGAGTATATCAAATATCTAAAGAAGATTGTGAAAGATGTGTATTAGATGCAATAAAAGTAGGATACAGATTAATTGACACAGCACAAAGTTATTTTAATGAAGAGCAAGTAGGAAATGCAATAGTAAAAAGTGGAGTTCCAAGAGAAGAACTATTTATTACAACAAAAGTATGGATAGATAATTATGGCTATGAAAAAACTACAAATTCTATAATGGCTTCAATGGAAAAATTAAAAGTAGATTATATAGACTTAGTATTATTACATCAACCATTTGGTGATTATTATGGATCTTATCATGCTTTAGAAGATTTGTATGAAAAAGGCAAAATAAAAGCTATAGGAGTAAGCAATTTTTATCCAGATAGATTATCAGATATAGCAAGTTTTAATAAAATAGTTCCTCAGGTAAACCAAGTTGAAACTAATGTTTTTAATCAGCAAATATATGCTCAAAAAAATATGGAAAAGCACAATGTGCAAATAGAAGCTTGGGCTCCATTTGGAGAGGGAAGAAATAATATGTTTTCAAATGAAACTCTAATTAAGATTTCAAAAAAATATAATAAAACAGTAGCTCAAGTAATTTTAAGATGGCTTACACAAAGAAATGTAATAGCACTTGCTAAATCAAGTAAAATAGAAAGAATGAAAGAAAATTTTGAAATATTTGATTTTGAGATATCTGATGAAGATATGAAAAAAATAGCTCTATTGGATACAAAAACTAGCTTATTCTTTGACCATCAATCACCAGAAACAGTGGATATGTTTATAAAATTAATAAAGGAAAGAAAAAATAAAGAATAAAATATACAAAAATTACTTTATATAACATATAAGGTAATTTTTGCATTTACTATATAAAAACAAATTCATTTCTTGATTTTCATTAGTATATAAATTAAAATCATATAAATAGGGGTAAAAAGTATGAAAAAAACAAAAAATATATTAATACTTTTCTTAGCAATAATTCTTATAATAATAGTTATAATTGTTATATTTAACATGTTTTATTTAAATCAAAACAAAATTACAAATAAATTAGAAGAAAAGAAAAATATAAATATAAATACAGGTTATACAAATTCAGTAGAAGATAATAATATAGAGGAATTAAATAAAGAAGGTGAAGATATGAATATTAAATATGAAAATATAAAAATAAATTTAATAATAAATAATAAAACTTTTAGTGCAACATTAAATAATAATGAAACTGTAAGAAGTTTAATACAGAATTTTCCAATGACTTTAAATATGAGTGATTTAAATTCTAATGAAAAATACAATTATTTAAATTTTAATTTGGTTGAAAATGCATATACACCAGAAAAAATAAATGCAGGAGATATTAAATTATATGGTAATAATTGTTTAGTCATATTTTATGATAATTTCAGTAATTCATATAGCTATACTGATTTAGGAAAAATAGATAATATAGATGAGTTTATATCTGAGTTAGATAGTGGAAGTGTAAATATAAGGTTTGAACTTATAAAATAAATAAGATAATAAAAATATATAAAAGTATAAATAATAAAAAATAAGAAAGAAGGTAATTTTATGGAAGAAAAATTAAACTTAACCGAAAAATGGGATAAAACGTTCCCGAAAAGTGAAAAAGTAAACCACCGTAAAGTAACATTTCATAATCGTTATGGAATAACTTTAGCAGCTGACATTTATGAACCTAAAAATTATGAAGGAAAACTTTCAGCGATTGCTGTATGTGGACCTTTTGGAGCAGTAAAAGAACAAGCATCAGGATTATATGCACAGGAAATGGCTAAAAGAGGTTTTTTAGCAATAGCATTTGATCCATCATTTACCGGAGAAAGTGGTGGCAAACCTCGCTATGTTGCATCTCCAGATATTAATACAGAAGATTTTTCTGCAGCAGTAGATTTTTTGTCAGTACAAGAAAATGTAGATAAAGACAAAATAGGTATTATTGGAATTTGTGGATGGGGAGGAATGGCTTTAAATGCAGCTGCGATAGATACTAGAATAAAGGCAACAATCACATCTACAATGTACGATATGAGTCGTTTAAATTCAAAAGGATATTTTGATTCAATGGATAATGAAAATGAACGTTATGAATTGAAAAAAAGTTTAAATGCTCAAAGAATACAAGACTACAAAGAAGGTAAATATAAAAAAGCTGGAGGAGTTGTAGACCCACTTCCAGAAGATGCACCATTTTATGTAAAAGATTATTATGATTATTATAAAACAAAGCGTGGTTATCATGAAAGATCATTGAACTCAAATGATGGATGGAATGTAACATCATCATTATCATTTATTAATATGCCAATACTTCAATATAGTAATGAAATAAGAAATGCAGTTTTAATGATACATGGTGAAAAAGCTCATTCTTGTTATTTTAGTAAAGATGCATTTAAAAATTTAAAAGGAGATAATAAAGAATTGATGATTATTCCAAATGCAGTTCATACTGATTTATATGATAAAATTGACATAATACCTTTTAATAAAATAGAAGAATTTTTTAGAAAAAATTTAAAATAGTCTAAAATAATATAAAGGTATAGGAGAAAAATAAAAGTGATAATAAATACAGGATGTAGAACAGATATACCAGCTTTTTACTCAAAATGGCTAATAAATAGGATAAAGGAAGGATATGTATTAGTAAGAAATCCATATTACCCCTCTCAAATAACAAAGTATACATTAAATCCAAATGTTGTTGACTGTCTAGCTTTTTGCACAAAAAATCCAAGACCAATGATAAAATATTTAGAAGAAATAAAAGAGTATAGACAATATTGGTTTGTAACAATAACTCCATATGGAAAAGAAATTGAGCCAAATGTTCCCAAAAAAGAAGAGGTAATTGAAAGTTTTAAAGAATTATCAAGAAAGGTAGGAATAAATAAAGTAGCATGGAGATATGATCCAATTTTTATAGGTATGGGATTTGATGTAAAAAGACATATAGAAGAATTTGAAAAAATGGCTAAAAAATTAAATGGTTTTACTAAAAGCTGCACAATTAGTTTTCTTGATTTATATGAAAAAGTAAAGAAAAACGCACAAGATATAAGACCACCTAAATTAGAAGAACAAATAGAAATAGGAAAAGCCTTTTATAAAATAGGGAAAGAAAATAATATATTAATACGTAGCTGCTGTGAAAAAACTTTCCTAAATAAATATGGAATTGACTGTAATCGGATGTATGAGTAAAGACATAATAGAAAAAGCTTTAGAAATAAAATTAAATCCTCCTAAAATAAAAAATACTAGAGAAGAGTGCAATTGCTTAATGGGAAATGATATAGGAGAGTATAATACATGTATGCATTTATGCAAATATTGTTATGCAAATGCTAACAAAGATTTAGTTATAGAAAATGTAAAAAGGCATATAGAAACATCTCCTTTATTAATAGGAAATAAAGAAGAAAAAGACAAAATATCAGAGGCAAAACAAAAAAGTTGGATTAATAATGACAATCAACTTAGTTTATTTTTATAAAATTATAAAATATGTAAGAAAATATATAAAATTATCATAAAATATCAAAATATATGTTATAATAAGTTCATGAATGGATATAAAGAAAATATTATAAAAAGAATAATGACAAATATAAAAAATATGAAAAAAAGTGCAAAAATAACAGTAATTACTGCACTAATATTAATTATTGTATTGATAATTGGTATATTAGTTTCAGTGTTTATTAATGAAGAAAAAAAGCAAAAATACGTTCTATATAATGGAGAAAATTTAAATGAAAACAAATATCCTGGATATAAAGAATTAATAGATAAATTAAAAGAAACGCACCCAAATTGGACTTTCACTCTTTTTTATACAAAGCTTGATTGGAATGAAGTAATTAAAATGGAAGGACATGATGATAATAGAACAAATCCCTTAAATCTAATTCCAGATTCAGATGACTATAAAGAAGATTGGAAATGTGAGATTGATAAAGATAAAACTTTTGATAATGGAACATGGCTTTGTGCATCACATAAAGCAATAAAATATCAAATGGATCCAAGAAATATTCTAAATGAAGAAAATATATTTCAATTTAAAGAACTAAGTTATATAGAAGGTGCTTGTAAAGAAGAAGGAATAGAATATATAACAAAAGATTCTTTCTTATATGGAGATACTATTTCAAAAGCACTAATTGAAGCAGGTAAAAAAGCTAATTTAGATCCTTATTTTATTACCTCTAGATTAATCCAGGAACAAGGAAGAGAAGGTACAGTTTTATCTAAAGGATATGAATATGAAGGAGTCAAAGTATATAATCCATTTAATATAAAAGCAAGTGGAAACTCATATGAAGAAATAATAAATAATGCAGCAAAATATGCTAAAGAAAATGGATGGGATACTTTAGAAAAAGGGCTACTTGGAGGAATAGAATTTGTAAAAGAAGGATATATAAATAAAGGACAAAATACATTATACTTGCAAAAGTTTGATATAGTAAATAGTGATGGAGAATTATATGAAAATCAATATATGCAAAATTTATTAGCACCTATGTCAGAAGCAAGTAATATGAAAGAAATTTATGAAGCATCAAATTCTGTAGATGTAAATTTAAATTTCATAATTCCATTATATGAAAATATTGAAGAAGATGTGTCAGAAAAATAACAATAGTTAGGATGTGCAGAAATGAACTATAAAATAGTAAATGGGTCAATATCATTTGGAGCAGAAACTATATTAGAAGAGATTAACTTTGAAATAAAAGAAAAAGATAAAATTGGTATAGTAGGAAGAAACGGAAGCGGAAAAACTACTTTATTAAAATCATTAATAGATAATTCTATGTTAGAAGAAGGGATTGGAGAAGAAAGATTTAATATATACAAAAAAGGAATTCCTAAAATAGGATATTTAAAACAAATAGATTTTGAAGATCCATCTTCAACATTATTAGATGAAATATTAAAAGTATATGAACCTATAGTTTTATTAGAAAAAAAGATAGAAGAATTATCAAAGCAAATGCAGATAAATCCAAAAGAAGAGATAATAAATGAATATTCAAAATTGATGGAAAAATATGAAATACAAGGAGGATATACATATAAAAAAGAATATGAAACAGCTCTTAAAAAATTTGGATTTAAAATAGCAGAAGATAAGAAAAAAAGAATTGATGAATTTTCAGGAGGACAAAGAACAAAAATAGCATTTCTAAAGTTACTATTAAGTAAACCAGATATATTATTATTAGATGAACCTACAAATCATTTGGATGTTATGGCTATAGAATGGCTTGAAAGTTATTTGAAAAACTATTCTAAAGCAGTTGTTATAGTATCTCATGATAGAATGTTCTTAAATAGAATTGTTAATAAAATATATGAAATAGAGTATGCTTGTTTAACAGAATATAATGGAAATTATGAAGATTTTGAAATTCAAAAGAGACAAAATTATGAGAAAAGTTTAAAAGATTATGAATACCAACAAAGAGAGATAAAAAGACTTAAAGAAATAGCAGACAGATTTAGATATAAACCAACAAAAGCTAAAATGGCATTATCAAAATTAAAGAAAATAGAACAAATGACAATCTTAGATAAACCTAATAAATATGATTTAAAGACATTTCATACAAATTTTGATATAAAAACAGAAAGTGGAAAAAAAGTATTAACTGTAAAAAACTTAGGTATAGGATATGATAAAATATTAGCCAATGTTTCTTTTGAAATGTATAAAGGGCAGAAATTAGCTATTATAGGAGAAAATGGAATAGGTAAATCTACATTATTAAAAACATTAAACGGAAATATAGAAAAAATATCTGGAGAATTTGAGTATGGTTATAATGTAAAAAAAGAATACTTTGATCAGCAAATAGAATTCAAAAATATGGAAAGCACAGTATTTGAAGAATTTAGTAATAAATTTCCTAAATTAACAGTAACTCAAATAAGAACAATCCTTGGAACATTTCTTTTTTCTGGAGAAGATGTATTTAAAAAGATAAAAGTATTATCAGGTGGTGAAAAAGCAAGACTAGTCTTATGCGAAATATTTAAAAAAGGTCCTAATTTGATATTACTTGATGAGCCTACCAATCATATGGATATAATTGGTAAAGAATCTTTGGAAAATATATTAAAAGAATATAAAGGAACATTAATATTTGTATCTCATGATAGATATTTTGTAAATAAAATAGCAGATGTAATATTAGAGTTTGATAAAGATAAAGTAAAATTCTTTAATGGAAAATATGAAGAATATTTAAAGACAAAAGAAGAAAATAAAGAAAACTATGAAAAATTAGAAAAGAATAATAAGAAAACGAATAAAAAGGAAGAAAATAAAGAAGAAAAAAATCTTAAAAATCCTTATTATATTAGTAAAGAAGTTAACAAGATAAAAGCAAAGATAAATAAGTTAGAAAAAGAAATAGATGAAAAAGAAAATGAAATACAAATAATAAAAAATAAAATGGAAGAACAAAACATTATCACAGACTACATAAAACTAAATGAAATGCAATTAGAAATAGATAATATAAATAAAGAAATAGAAGAAAAAATGAATGAATGGGAAATGCTAAATGAAAAATTAAACATTATAACAGTATAAAAATATCTTAAAAATTATAATAAAAATAAAAGTTATATATCTTATATAACTAATTAAATAAAAAAATAATATAGAGGTAATAATTATGAAAAAACAAACTGCTGGAAGAGATAGTTTAGGAGAATTTGCTCCTAAATTTGCTTCACTTAATGATGATGTATTATTTGGAGAAGTGTGGAGTAGGGAAGATAAGCTATCGCTAAGAGATAGATCTTTAGTAACTATATGTATATTTATGGGAAAAGGCTTAATAGATAACTCATTAAAATATCATCTAATAAATGCAAAGAATAATGGGATAACAAAAGATGAAATGGCAGAAATAATAACTCATGCTGCATTTTATGCAGGATGGCCAAATGCATGGGCAGTATTTAATTTAGCAAAAGAAGTATATAGTGATGATAATACTAAAGAAGAAAATCATGGAGGATTCTTTGGAATGGGAGAAGCAAATACTGCTTATGCTAAGTATTTTAGTGGAAATTCATATTTGAAACCATTAACAAAACCAGAAGAATCTACAATTTCTATAGCTAATGTAACATTTGAACCAGGTTGTAGAAATAATTGGCATATACATCATGCAAAAAGCGGAGGTGGACAAATCTTACTTTGTGTAGAAGGAGAAGGATGGTATCAAGAAGAAGGAAAAATAGCACAAAGTTTAAAGGAAGGAGATGTAGTAGTCATACCAGCAAATGTTAAACACTGGCATGGAGCTAAAAAGAATAGTTGGTTTTCTCACTTAGCAATAGAAGTACCAGGAGAAGAAACATCGAATGAATGGTGTGAAATGGTTAGTGATGAAGAGTACAATAAATTATAATTAAAATATATATAGAAAAGCTTTGTAATAAAATAATATTATAGTATATTAATATAAGTAAAAGGAAAAGTATGCTAACAGAAAAAAATTTTAAAAAAATAGTAGAAGAAAAATTTGATATTAAAGTTAACAAAATCGAAAAAAATCTTCAATCAACTGTGGGAAATGTATATATAGTATTTAGTAATAAAAGTAAATATGTAATAAAAGCATATAATAATTTAAAACATACAAAATGGATAGTAAAACTCCATAAAGTGTTAGTAAAAAATAATTTTTATGTGCCTGAGGTTATAAAAAATAACTTAAACAAAGAGTATTTAGAAATATCTAAAAATACTTACATAGTTGTATATTCGTTTTTAAAAGGACATCAAGTAGTATGGGACGAAACTAAAATAAAATTAACAGATAATGAAATATGCATACTTGCTAATACTTTAAGAGATCTTCATAAAATAACCAATAATAGTGAAATAAATCTACCTAGTATTCCTTTTGAAAATTATATAGGTCGCAAATCTATATTACATTTTGATCTAACAAGGCAAAATATATTTATAAATGATAAAGAAAAAAAGGTTGGATTTATAGATTTTGATGATGCTAAATTTGGAGAAGCGGTATGTGATGTAGCGATATTAATTGCAAACTTATTCTTTTCAAAAACAAAAGGAGTTAATCTAGATGGAATTAACAAATTTATAGATGCGTATTATCTTAAAGACTTTAAATTAAAAAAAGAAGAAACACCCTTTATAAAGAAATATGCTATTATGTGGATAGACTATACTCTAAAAAACAATGATTTTAATACTTCTATAACGGAAAGTTTTAATACAAAAAGAAAATTAATAGAGGAGTATTTATAAATAAACATATACCTAACTTGAAATTATGTATATTATATAAGAGGGATAGATATGATAGAAGATATATTTATAAGAAATATTGAAGAAAAAGATATAGAAGAAGTAGTAGATATACAAATATCGGGCTGGAAGGAAGCATATAGAGGAATAATAGATGAAGAATATTTGAAAAATATGAATAGAGAAGAAAGAATTAAAAAAAGGAAAAAAGACTATAAAGAAAACTCTTTTATAGTTGCTACATACCATAATATAATAGTTGGCTTTTGTAGATATATAAATAATAATAAATTCTCTAGCAATATTTTAAATATAGACTGTGAATTATTATCAATATATGTAAAACCAGAATTTAAATTTAAAGGTATAGGAAGTAAAATGTTTGAATTTGCTATAAACGACTTAAAAAAAGAAAGTAAACAACAAATGATACTTTGGTGTCTAAAAGATAATATAAAATCAAGAAAATTTTATGAAAAAATGGGAGGAGAGGTAATAGCAAAAAAGGAAATAAAAATAGGAGAAAAATATTATAGTGAAGTAGCATATAGATTCTTTATCTGATAACAAGAGAAAATATAAATTAATTATAAGATTTATATATATATTATAAAAATAAGATGTATACATTTATGCATACATCTTATTTATTTAAAATATATACTCCCAAATTCAAATAACTTGCAAATAATATCCAGATAAGATACGGAATTTGAATTAAGCCTGCAGTTTTATCCTTTTTATAAAAATCTATTATCATAATTAAAACTACAATATCTAATAACAATATCCAGATAAAAGAAAATAATCTCCATTTAAAAACAAAGAAAAAGATTGACCAAAGAGCATTTATTCCTAACTGCAGATAATATATAAATTTAGATTTAGAATCTAGTAACTTTTTTTCACTTAAAATTCCATAAGATATACCCATTAAAATATATAAAATAGTCCATACAATAGGAAAAGCAATTTTAGGAGGGGATAAAAAAGGCTTATTCAAATTATCATAATCAATAAAATTAGAAATAATAAAACCTACAATACCTCCAACAATTACAGGAATTAATATGTATTTTAATTTTGAAATAAATTTATTCATATTCTAACCTCCATTTATATTATATTCAAAAAAAATAAATTATTTTAATTTTATAAAACTTAAAACAAAAATAAAACATGCATAAAGTTTAAATAAATTATTAAAAAGAGAATAAAAAAATATTTAAAATAAATAATAATAAAGAATGAAAAAATTAGGAGGCAAAAATGAATTCAATTTGGTTAGAAAGCAAAAAAAAGATAGAATCTAGTGGAAAATTAGAAGAAGATACGAGTGCTGATGTATGTATTATTGGAGGAGGAATTGTAGGCATTACAACAGCATATTATCTAATAAAAAGTGGATACAAAGTTGTTGTTTTAGAAAAAAATGAAATTGCAAATGGAGTAACAGGTCATACAACTGCAAAAATAACTTCACAACATGGATTAATATATAGTTACTTATCTGAAAAATATGGTATAAATTTTGCAAAAAAATATTTTGAAGCAAATGAAGATGGTATAAAAAATATAAAAGATATTATTGATGAAAATGGTGTAGCATGTGATTTTGAAGAAACCGAAAGTTATATTTATACAAATAATGAAAGTGACATAAATAAAATAGATAAAGAAATGGATGCTTTAAAATATATAAACATAGATGCTGAAAAAACAAATAAAACAGATTTACCATTTAATGTATTAAGCACAATAAAATTTAAAAACCAGGCTAAATTCAATCCATTTAAATATGTAAGTGGATTAGTAAAATATATTTTAAACAATAAAGGAAGAATATATACAAATACTTTATGCATGGATGTGAAAAAAGAAAATGATGAATATGTAGTATATGCAAATAATAACAAAGTATATGCAAAATATGTTGTTTTAGCTAGTCAGTATCCATTCCTAAAAATCCCAGGTTTTTACTTTGCCAAAATGTATCAAGAATCATCATATGTGATTGCAATAAAAACAGAAAATGATCTACCTAAAGGAATGTATATAAATGTAGAACAACCAACCCTATCATTTAGAACAGCAAATTTTGATGGAAAGAATATTTTACTTATTGGAGGAGCGGGACACAAGACTGGTAAAAAAGTAACTTATGAAGAAACGTATAAAATATTAGAAGATAAGGCAAAAGAATTGTATAAAGATTCTAGAGTGATTGCTAGGTGGTCTATAAGAGACGCTGTTACATTAGATAAAATAGCGTATATAGGAGAATATTCAAATTTACTTCCTAATTTGTATGTTGCAACAGGATTTAATAAATGGGGAATGACTACTTCAAATATTGCTGCTAATATAATTACAGATAAAATTAAATCAGATGGAAGCGTATATGGAGAAATATTTAAATCAACAAGGTTTAAACCAATAGAAAATAAAGATGAAATGAAAAATATGATAGTAGATAGTACAAAATCACTTGTTGTAGAAAGAATAAAGAAAAAAGAATTAGAAATAAAAGATATAAAAGAAAATTCAGGAGGAATTATAGAAATAGATGGAGAAAAGGTAGGAGTATACAAAAATGAAGAGGGAAAAAATTATTTAATAAAACCAGTATGCACACATTTAGGATGCATGTTAGAATGGAATGATGCAGATAAAACATGGGATTGCCCTTGTCATGGATCAAGATTTGACAAATTTGGAAAAAATATATTAGGACCTGCTATAAAAGATTTAGAAATATATAGTATAGATAAATAATAAAAATAAAACAAAAAAGTTAAAGAGGATAAAGCAATTTATCCTCTTTAAATATAAAATAATATATAAATTAAATTGTAGCATGATGCATATGTGTATGAGAAGATTCTTCTTCTGCTGGAAGCATATAATCTACAATAGCATATACTAAAGCGCCAAGAAGTGCAGAAATCCAAGAGATTCCATATCCTGTAACTATATATTGTACAACATATAAAGTAATACTACAAAGTACAAACCCTATAATCCCTTTTACAATTGGATGAGCAAAAAGAGAAGTAAAAGTGCTAATAGCAAAATCAAAAGCTGTAAGAAGCAATACTGCTAAAGCTACAACCCAAATACTAGATGTTCCAAAACCCGGTGTAAAAAAAGCTGTAATTCCTAAAACAACAATAGCAGTAATTAATCTTCCAACAAATTGTGGCAATTTATTTCTTTTCATAAAAACCTCCTAAAATGTTCATTAATTTAATTATTTCCTAAATAAATATAAATATTCACTAAAAATTTGGGAAATACTATTTTTAAGAGGTGCAAAAATGTTAATTAATTTTGTAAGAGCAATAATTATATATATTTTAGTTTTAATAGTAATGAGATTGATGGGAAAAAGAGAAATCGGTCAGCTTCAGCCATTTGAACTTGTAATATCAATAATGATAGCAGATCTTGCATCAATTCCAATGACAGATCCAGGAGTTCCAATATTTAATGGATTAGTCCCAATATTAGGTTTGCTGGCCATGCATTTATTAATAACAGTATTAAATATAAAATCTGTAAATATACGTAAAATTACATGTGGGAAACCAACAATTTTAGTATACAGAGGAAAAATAGATGAAGAGGCATTAAGAAAAGAAAGGTTTACCGTAAGTGAACTTCAGGAAAGATTAAGAGGAAAAGAAATTTTTAATTTAGGAGATGTTGAATTTGCTATATTAGAAACAAATGGAGAAGTATCAGTAATACAAAAACCAAATAAAAGAAATACAATACCAGAAGATTTTAATATAATGCCAGAATATGAAGGTCTTCCATATGATTTGGTAGTAGACGGAAAAATAATGTATGAAAATCTAACTAAAATAGGAAAAAATGAAAGATGGCTTAAAAATCAAATAGATAAATTTAAAACAACTCCAGAAAATGTATTAATAGCAACTATGGATGGAAAAGGAAATTTTTTCTGTCAAGAAAAAAGTAAAAAAGAAAGGAAATAAAAATGAAAAAGGAAGCAATAATTACAATTGTTATAATAATAACAATTCTTATATCAGAATGGGTGACTCAAAGTTATACAAAAAAA